>CAYINK010000130.1:0-3390 GCA_964364765.1 uncultured Gammaproteobacteria bacterium | reverse complement strand
GGTTTCCGGGAATGTCTATCCTCACTCCTCTTGAATATATTTTCTTTTTTATCGGCCTATATTATATGTTTAAAAATAAAGAGAGATGGCGATGGTTTTTCTTTCTCCTTCTTGTCATTTCTCCTTTATCTGCGTCTCTCTCCTGGTCAAAAGAGTCCCTCACTCGGTCTCTATTCCTTCTCATCCCTATCATCATATCTGCGTCATATGGGATAAGTGCAACACTTTATCAAATAAAAAAAAATCATCGTTTATTTTTTATTTTTGTATTACTGATTGTGGGCGGATTCTTTCTTGTAACTTCATGGGATTACTACTTATTTCACTATCCGAAACAAAAGACAACTATCCACTCATGGCAGTGTGGGTATAGCGAAGTAGGAGCTTATGTAAAAGAAAATTACCAAAAATTCTCACATTTTTATATATCAAAAGATGTTGGCATGCCTTACATATTTATGCTTTTTTATCTAAAATACGATCCCGAATCATATCAGAGACAGGCTCTACTCACTGCGTCCGATGAATATGGTTTTGGACAGGTGGAAAAATTTGATAAATTTATATTTGAATTCAAATGGCCGAAGGACTTGCAAAAAAACTCAGTACTCATCGGCTCGATTGACGATTTCAAAAATATTCCTGAACAATATAAAGTTGATCCAAGTAAATTAAAATCAATCAAGAACTATAGCGAGACGATGTTTCAGATATATGAGGGAAATTGACGCGCCCCGTAGCAAGTTGCGAGGTATCTGGTAAAAGTTTTAATGTTATTCTGTCATCCCCGTGAAGACGGGGATCCAGTCTAAGATTACAAAATTTGAAATGGTAGCATGGATTCCCGCCTCCGCGGGAATGACAATACAAATTGATAACCGCAGCAAACAAACTGCGAGGAATTAAACCACTAAGGTAAAATTAACTGAGGAAGAACGTGAGACTGAAAGTATAAAATGCATGAATAATAATAGGAAGGAGTAAACTTCTTCTTTGCAGATAAAGGACGGAAACAACAACGCTCAATGCAATATCTGTCATCATAACCTGAAGAATCACGGTCCCTGTCATATGTTGACTGGTAAAAAGAATGGGAATGTGAAGAAAGAAAAATAAAAGACTGGAAATAGCTATCGACTTTATAGCATTTTTTGATTCCTCGTAGAGTCGTTTCAGGACAAACCCCCGGGATAATATCTCCTCACTTACACTTGTGGCAAAAGCAATTGCAAAGATGATAAATGTCTGCGGTTGAAATAACTTTAAGATTTGTACGGATGCGGTACCTTGTTTTAATATGATGCCCATATATCCAACGGTAAAAAAAGCAACACCCAATCCTCCTCCCCATAACAAGTCTGAGATTATTGTCTTTTTGTGCAAATCAACCTGTGAAAAAAATGGCTTCTTTTCGATCCTTTTTATATACCAGAAAACAGGGAGTATAAAGAAGAGGGGCTTGACCAGAAACTCATCAAGCCACGTGGGGAGACTTGTCCCGAAATTTGCCCGATAGATGCTCCAGAGAATTAAAATAATAGCCCATACGTTGAGAGATTTTTGCAAAGGAGACACATTTTCTTTCATTACTCCTAATGTACTTTATTTACGGAATAGATGCAAGCGTTAGACCCCGTATAACAGAAAACTTATCGTGATTTTAAGGGCTCGTGCTATTTTATGAAGGACACGAACGGTAGGATTGACTTTTCCTTGCTCTATCCGAGCGTAATAGGTTCGGTCTATGTGTGCCCGGTCGGACATATCTTCTTGTGACAATTTCTGTGCTTTTCGGATAGTTATGATCCTTAACCCCAATCTCCGGTAGAAGAAGTCACCGTTCATAATAAAGAAAACATACAACACCGCACTTATTCTTGTCTAATGCTTATACACAACAAAAGTAGTATTTCAGCCTTTCATAAAAGGATTATTTTGACGATAGTACTTTTACCCTTTTGAGGCTGAAAAACTATTACTTTAACAGGTTATGACTCATTTCAAAACCTAAGTAAGTACCTTCACCTTTTTTATCCTTCCCCAACAGTCTAAACCTCCCATTTTGTTGTCTATATGCGACTGACAAACCAGAACATCATTATTATAGTGAATAAATGAACCACGTTTGTGTATTTGCTTTTATCGACAGCCAAAATCTGAATTTAGGAACAAGTAAAGATATATATAAAAATGGAAAACTTATTTACAAGGGATGGAAATTAGATTTTAAAAAATTCAGGCATTATCTTACTGATAAATTTAAAGTTGAAAAGGCTTTTTTGTTTATAGGTTTTATCCAAAAAAATAAAAAGCTTTATACGTTTTTAAAATCCTGTGGTTATAAATTGGTTTTTAAACCAACGGTTAACGATGCGCAGGGTAAACCTAAGGGAAATGTTGATGCGGAATTAGTTCTTCATTCGGCAGTAATCCAATATCCCAACTATAATAAAGCCGTATTTATTGCCGGAGACGGAGATTATTATTGCTTATACGAGTATCTGGAAAAGAAAAAGAAATTATTCAGAATAATCATACCTAATGTGAAATCAGAATCTTCTTTATTGCAAAAATTCCAAAATTATAAGACGTTTTTGATTTTTGACAAAGATAAAGTAGAGTATAAGCCATAAAAAAGTGGGAGGCGTCGCTCATAGACACGCAGTCTATGGTTCGTTTTCCCCCTGATGATTACTCCCATTATACCACCTTTCCCCGTGTCAAGATATTGATTTGTATAAGATAGTACCTTCACCTTTTTTATCCTTTCCTAAAAGCCTAAACTTCCCATTTTGTTGTCTATATGCGACTGACAAACGTTAACTTGTAATTTAAGCTAATCACAAATAACAAATCCACAAATTCTCAAATCAAGATTAAATGATAAATAATAAAAAAGAAGAAAAATTTGATTTGGAAAAACGCACGACAGAATTTGCAAAACAAATACTATTGTTGTGTAAGAAAGAAAGCATAACTATCATCTCAAAACCGATCATTGATCAACTACTTCGAAGTGCAACGAGCATCGGAGCTAATTATCACGAGGCAAATGGAGCAGATAGTAAAAAGGATTTTAGAAATAAAATAAGTATTTGTAAGAAGGAGGCAAAAGAAACCATGTACTGGCTTGAGCTTCTTTCAACAATCAGTCCGAATAAGACCGACTTGAGACTTCTCTGGAAAGAATCCCACGAACTGACTCTCATCTTCTCCTCCATAACCCGAAAACTTCGTGATTAGTAATTTGTGATTAATAATTTGTTATTGATTTGTAAATTTGATGTTTGTGTGATTTGTCATTGATATAAATAGTGAAGACTAAAAGAGGTATTAAAAAAGACTGGCATCGGCGGTCGGTCGAAACCTTAGGCCTATCCAGTCATCGTG
>CAYINK010000129.1:0-3460 GCA_964364765.1 uncultured Gammaproteobacteria bacterium | reverse complement strand
AGAAAAGAATTACCATGATAATGGGAGCGATGGCTGAAATGATATTTTTCTTCCCCGGCTTATAACCTCGAAGAAGAAGTGAATTGGTGACAACGGAAATGGATGATAACGCCATGGCAAGTCCGGCAAGTTCAGGCTTGAGAACTAATCCAATACCCGCAAATAACCGGGCGGCTACAGGGATCCCCATTACGTTATAAAATAAAGCAAAGAACATGTTCTGTTTAATTTTGTTCATGGTCGTTTTGGAAAGATCGATAGCGTTTGCTACATCTCTTAAATCATTTTTGATGATGACGATACCTCCGGCTTCCATAGCCACATCCGTCCCCGACCCCATCGCAATCCCCAAGTTTGCTTGGGCAAGAGCCGGAGCGTCATTAATCCCATCTCCTACCATCGCAACTTTCTTTCCTTCATCTTGTAATTTCTTCACATTCTTTGCTTTATCCTCAGGCAAGACTTCGGCAAGTACGTTGGTTATGCCAACTTGAGACGCAATTGCCCTTGCGGTTCTCTCATTATCACCCGTTATCATATAAACTCCAATTCCCAGTTTTTTTAACTTTTCAACTGCTTCTTTTGAAGTTTCTTTCACCGTATCTGCAACTCCGATGATGCCTAATATTTCGGTTTTATTGGAAAGGATCATGACGGTTTTTCCTTGCTCTTCCAGTCGGCTCATTTTACGATCAATCTTTTCAATGGGCAAACCTACCACGTCTTTCATTAATTTTCTATTTCCAAAATAATATTCAGCGCCTTCCGTCTTTCCTTGGACTCCGTGTCCTGGGATTGCTTTAAACTCTTCAACAACACTTAAGGCAACTCCTTCCTCGTCAGCATACGTATAAATCGCCTCAGCCAATGGATGCTCTGATTGTTTTTCAAGTGATGCGGCAATTTTAAGAATTTGAAATTCGAAATTTGAAGTTTGAAATTTGTTTGGAAATTGGGAATTGGAAATTGGGAATTCCGTTACTGGAATAATGTCTGTAACGGTTGGTTTACCTTTTGTCAACGTACCCGTCTTGTCAAAAACTATGGTATTAATATTGCATGCCGCCTCAAGCGGTTCTCCTCCTTTTATTAACATGCCATGTTCTGCTCCTTTTCCGGTACCTACCATGATCGCAGTTGGAGTCGCAAGACCGAGAGCACAGGGGCAAGCGATCACGATAACTGCGGTGAAAGCCATTAATGCGAAAGATAATGTAGCTCCCAAAATGAAATACCAAATGACGAATGTCAAAATGGCAATAGTAATAACTGTGGGAACAAAATATGCAGAAATTTTGTCTGCAAAATCTTGTATAGGTGCCTTTGACCCTTGAGCTTCTTCAACCAAACGAATAATCTGCGAAAGAGTAGTCTCCGACCCCACTCTAGTTGCTTTGAATTCAAAGCTTCCCACTTTATTCATGGTTCCCCCAACTACCGTATCGTTTACCTGTTTTTCCACAGGTAAACTTTCACCGGTCAACATGGACTCATCAACTGCGGATGAACCTTTTACGATAATTCCATCAACGGGCACCTTTTCCCCCGGTCTGACTAAAATAATATCATCGTGAACGACTTGATCTATTGGAATATCGAGAGTCTGTCCGTTACGAAGAACGCGTGCGGTCTTTGCCTGCAAACCCATGAGTTTTTTTATGGCGTCCGACGTTCTTCCTTTAGCTTGCGCTTCAAGCCATTTACCTAAAATAACGAAAGTAATGAGAAATGCCGCAGTCTCAAAATAAAGTTCAGGAATTTTTTCTCCCCCCATACCAATGAGAGATTTCGTATTTAAATAATAAAAAATGTAATTGACTACGCTGTAAAAATAGGCAACCGAAGTGCCGATTGCAATAAGGGAGTCCATGTTGAAGGTCTTCATCCGTAAAGCAGACCACATGCCCTTATAAAATCCTTTTCCAATTAAAAATTGGACGGGTGTTGTCAGGATTAAAGAAACGATCCCTACATAAGGTAGTAAAAATATTCTTCCCGGAACCCATGAAATAAAATCAAACAACATAAAATAAATCATAGGAATACTGAGTATGAGACTGATGAAGAATGAATTGAAGAGCACTTTTATTTCTGCGGTCCTTTTTTTCGTTTCAAACTCGGTATCTTTTTCATCAATAAAAGTAGCAGAATATCCTGTTCGCTTAACTGCATCGATCAACGATTCTTTTTTGACTGTCGATTCGTCATAGGTTACCAGTGCTTTTTCTGCGGCGAAGTTAACATGTGCTTCTTTGACTCCTGACACATTATTCAATGATTTCTCAATAATGAGAGCACACGAAGTACAATGCATGCCAGAAAGGGAAAGAGAAAGACGTTTTTGTGTATTTTCTCCATGCGTCGATACTACGTCTATATTTGTCTGAACTTTTGGATCTTCAACTTTCAATTCAAACATAACCCTCAACGGTTCATTGGCTTTTATAGTTCTCTTAATTACTTCCACTCTCTGTTCTTGTCCTTTTTCTTTATTCATATCATGAATTGCGTCAATAATCGCGGTATACCCAGCCTTTGAAACCGCTTTCAAAACATCATTAGTTGAATTTTTACTCTCATCAAGTATAAGGGTACCTTTACCCGTTTTGTGATCTATGGTTACTTCACTTACACCGGCTAACTCAGAGAGTTCATCTTTGATTATGATTTCGCAAGACTCGCAGTGCATGCCTTTGACGGTAAAAAAGATGTGCTTCTTCATGATTTTTGAAAATTAATTACTAATAACTGAATAATGGGTTCCTTGAAGTGCCTTAACCACTTCATCTTTCAATATGGGCCTTGATGCGGTTATCGTTGCGATTCCGCTTGATACCTGGACGGCTACCGTCTTCACATCGGCAATAGTTTTTAACCGATTGGATATAACCCTTTCACAAGCACTACACGTCAATCCTGATAATTGTAGCTTTGTAGTTTGTAGCATATTTCATGATAAATTTATAACTCGATACGGCCAGGTTTAAAACCTGTCCCTACTATAGTACGGCAATGATTGTCCCTTTTGGCACTCCCATCGCGCAAGTTATGGTATAGGTGCCTGATTTTTGCGGTGTAAATTTGAGGGTGGTTATCTTTCCCTTTTCAAAGCCTTGAGGGTTATTATCCAATCCCGGAATCATGATGCTTCCCATGCACCCAAACCCGTCTTCTTTAGCCTCGATATCAAACTGTACCGGTGTACCCGCTTTGACCGTAAATTTATTCGGTCTGATATCATCTGCCACGGTATAGACTGCCTTAATAATTTGCGTGGTCTCTTTTTGCTCCGCTGAAACTGCAGGGGTCTTGTCTGTGTCTAAAGCCGCCTGTCTTTGTGGCTTCTGTCCACACCCACAACCTCCTCCGGCACAAGATCCTCCTGCTTTTACTGCCGTTGCTTGGGGAACAGCTGGTTGATTTATATTGCTCTGCTCGCTTGAACTTGATGAAGAGTTAC
>CAYINK010000128.1:0-3532 GCA_964364765.1 uncultured Gammaproteobacteria bacterium | reverse complement strand
CTGGATCCCCTTCACGGTGAACCGCGGTTCAGGGTGAACCCGGTCTTCACGGGGATGACAACATGTCTACAATAATCTTTGCTTCGTTTATTGATATCAACGTCGGTAAATTAATTATTTCCTTATTTATTTGTTCTGCCACAGGGCAAGATCCTATTGTATACCCTACTCTCTCCAGTCGCAATTCCTTCGGTTCAACCGGTTGGGAATACCAGCTCCCCAGGAAAATATTCTTGCTTGCCAACTTATTTAGTATTGTATTTTTATTCTTGATCAATAGTGGAAAACGAGAAAAGGCGTCTAACATCAAACGCCTAACGTCAAACGATTTGGAATAAAGTTCAGATATTATCCCACGTTGCTCTCTCATTGCTTCAAACTTATTAAGCTGAACAAGGAGTAGTTTTGCAATGGCATTGGGATACTTTTTTTTAAGATAAGGATCATATTCTCCTCTTTTTTCAATTTGGGATATTTCGGCTGTCATAAGCCCCAAAATAGTAATAAATTTATGAATAATCTTGCCAATGAACAAAATATTATAAGTACTTTTAATGAAGACCGCAAGAGGTTTATAGCATAATATTTTCATCAAGAAGGTAGACGATGGAAAATCGAGGGTAGCCTCAATTTGTCTCAACTTCAGGAACAAATTTTTATCCGAAGTGATAATGGCTCCTCCGAATACTGAGGATAACGCTTTGGAGCGTCCAAAGGACAATGTGAGTACTTGATTAGCACCTAATGACTGTGTTTGCCAGAAAGCAGGGTCAAAGCCATGTGCAAGGTCTTCGATAACGAATAGTTTTTTCTGCTTAGCAAGTTGCAAGACCCTATCACGATATTTCGGTACCATTCCAAAGGTGTGTTGAAGAATAATAACTTTTACTTGAAGAGTTATTTTACTTTGCAAATCGTCAATATCAATGGAGTATGTTTCCTTTTCAATGTCAACGTATACCACTTTTAAACGGCCGTATAAAACCGGTAATACTACAGCCTCACAAGTGAAGCCCAGTACGATCACCTCACTGCCCTTGGGTAGTTTGAGTGAGGAAAAAAGGACTGAAAGTGCAGATCTCCCTGATAAAAAAAACACTGATTTCCCACCCGGAAAATAGGACTCGATCTTATTTTTTACCAAATTCAGCTCATCTCCCCTCCTCCATAAGTGCGGTTGAAAAAGAGTTATAAGGCTTGCCAGCGCGTCATCTCTAAATTCGTTAGGGGCGAAATCGGTTGAGATCATAGGTTGTGATTATAGTCTGGATTCCCCCTCCGAATCGGAGGGCGGGAATGACATTTAACTGAAACGATCAGGTGTTTTGTTTTACCATATTAATTACCTTTTTATCATATTTGCCTTCAAACGCTGCTACCGTATTCTTTCCTAACTCTTTCAATAAAGCATTAGACAACTGCGACTCTTTTGAGAAATAATGGACCCAGTGGGGGTGCAAGAGGTTAAAATCGGCATCTGTTGTGTATAAAGAAACATGATATTGATTCAGCGTTTTTAGTATACGATCATACGATGTTCTTTTTTCATTACCCAATTCTATGATGCCGCGTGTCACGAGTATTTTTCTTTTCTCTTTCCGCTTGCCCAAAATATGAATCGTATTTATACATCCTTCAACGCTGGTGTTATAGGAGTTGTCAATGATGGTGGATTGTTTCAAACCCAACACAGGTGTTGCCTTCGTTACTTTTTTTTCTATGTTTAAAATGGCATCTGAGATTACATTCTTGCTGATACCTAATTTTTCAGCAACAAGCACACAGGGAGTAATACCCAGTAACGACCCATCTCTATTTTGATAGAAAATGAGGCTGGATTTTACTTTATTACTTATTTGACTTTTCGAAAGTGAGTCTGAATTTACCCATCCGCAACCTTGACTCGGTAATGCCTCGAGGAGTTCCATTTTCGTCTTAATAATATTCACCCTTGATCCAAACAAACTTAAATGTTGATTACCAATAGCAGTAATAATTCCATAAGTTGGCTTAACGAGATCACAAATTTTCTTTATCTCCCCTATACGGTATGCCCCCATCTCGGCGATGAAATATTGAGTGTCCGGTTTTACATTTCTCAAAATGGAAAGGGCAACGCCCACATCGGAGTTCATATTCTCATCGGTTTTCGCCACGTCAAACGTTGAAGAAAGTATTTCATAAAGATACTCCTTAGTCGTTGTCTTTCCATATGATCCGGTGATACCGATTACTTTCACTTTTGATTTAGATAAAAGAAGTAAGGCTTTCTTTATAATTGACTCACGTTTCACATAAGCAAAGATAGAAGTGACATAAGCTCCTAGGAGGACGAAGATAAAACTTATCAAAGGAAACAAAAGAAGAGACGCAGAAGCACTCATTATATCGTCTTTTACCAGCCAACTATGGAGCCCGAGAAGAATAAAAGAAATACCGGCAATGAGGACGTTTCTCACCGACTTGGCCGGAAAACGCCTGGGAGTTAATATAATATGTACAATACCCTCATCATGGACTGCCGCAATGAAGCGATCCATACGGTATTCTTTGATCTGAAATACGTAAATAAGGTCCAAAATCTTCCAGGAGCCGGCGAGGACAAACAGGATGGTAAACAAGTTTGAGATCATATAAATTTGGCCATTTCTTTATAAACAAGCTCGGGATATTTAAGAGGTAATCCATGAGTGACTCCTTCAAATATTTTTAAAGTCGATCCCTCTATTTTCTCATGGAGTTCATGGGCCATCGGTACCGGTGTATCTTTATCTACGCTCCCCCAAAGGATGAGGGTTGGTATTTTTATTTCTGGTAAAAGATGGGAAAGGTCTTGAGTAATGATTTTTCGGAAATTGGTTTCAAGGTGTGGATACTTCATGCTGTCCGAGTTAGGAAAAAAAATGCGGTAAAGAAGTCTTTTTATTTTGTTTGTCATTCCGAGCTTGCAGAGGAATCCCTTAAGATACAAAGGGATCCCTCCACTACGGTCGGGATGACGAGAGAATGCACTATTACAAAGAATAAGTTTCTTGATAAGTTCGGGTTTAGTTGAAGCAAGATAAATACCCAGGCTTCCTCCAAATGAATGTCCGAAGTAGACAATATTCCTTAAACCTAGTTTCAGGCAGAATTGACTGACGAGATTGGCGTATTCCTGGACGCCCCATATGGGATCGGGAGGATCACTTTTTCCAAACCCGGGAAGGTCCAAAACGATCGTTTCATAGCTAGGAAACATCTTGGCAAGGGGTAAAAGACTCATAGATGTCCCGCCCCAACCGTGTACGAATAATAGGGGGGGGCCGGCACCACGCCTCTCAAAATAGATCTTCTTCCCTGAAACATCTAGGAACATGCCTCTATTATACCGCAACCCACCCCAACAATTGACGATATACATTGTCATTCCCGCCCCGTGTCAGGGCACGGGGTAAACTCTAGGGTGAATCTAGACTAAAACTTCAACTATTGTAGTTATAGACTGGATCCCCGTCCCTGCCTGCCGGCAGGCAGGTTCACGGGGATGACA
>CAYINK010000127.1:0-3533 GCA_964364765.1 uncultured Gammaproteobacteria bacterium | reverse complement strand
ACCTCATTGAGGCAAAAGGGAAAGGAAAGTCGACTTATTATGTATTAAAGGAGAGATAAAATAGCTTGTGGGTTGTTTTAGTTTTGGCAAAAAGGGGAGGGGAATGTCAAATCAGTCACACCTGAAGAGACCGGAACTCACTCTTGACAGCTTTCCAAAAACTCTGATATAATAGTTCTGGTTGGGTCAAATCAACCATAAATCGTAGGCTAAAGGGCTCTTAAAAGGAGTCCTTTTTGCATTTATAGTTTACTTTTTACATCTTGAGGCAGTTCATTGGCAGAACAAATGAAGTCTCTGATTTTTTGAATATCAAATTTTAAAGATTTTGTTTCTCCCAACTCAACCGAAATCCGGCGGGCGGTTGCAAAAATAACTACCTTTTTCCCATCTTCAAGAAGTTGATTGACCGGATCTGCAAAATCACTGTCCCCACTCCATAATATGTAATTTTCGATATTATTTTGTTCGTAATCTAACAACATATCCCGGCCAATCTCAACATCGAAGTTACATTTTCTCACTTCAATATATTTCACTCCCTGATTGTTCAGTTCCTTTAACTTCTCATTTAAATATTCGACAGTTTCGATATTTAATTTTTGAAGAAGAGGGCGTTTGATAAAGTTTTTAAGGATAAATGGTGAGTTAGGGGGAATACTGCTAACATCGATAGAAAGTTTCATGATTTTTACTGCCTTTGTTTTAACATGGTAGCCTAACTTTTCCGCTTCTTCATTGAATTTTTCGGATTTTTGATCGCCTATGAATGTGCCATTATAAAATCTGACTACCCCAACCGTACTGAAAGAATTAAGCAGTTGTTTTAATCTTTTTAAATTTACATGCCATTTTAATTTCTTTGCCCAATGAATTACATTGGCATAATCGATATAGATATGGGATGGCTTATTAAAAATCTGTTTTAACTCCTCGATTCTTTTAGGATAAAGTGTGGCTAGTTTTTGTATTCTTTCTGTATTTGGGTCAAAGATTATTGTCATAGTTCTTATTTATTAATGGATTCATTATGAAGCTATAAAATCTATTTCACCAGGGTCTATATGCTACAAAATAGGTTGTTTATACTGTCACAGAAGCAAAATAATCTCAATAGTACTTGGTATCACGTATGAAAAAGTGCGGGATTTATTCTGGCAAAAGGAGAGGGGAAAGTCAAATTAATCTAACAAACCTCCGGGGTTGTTTACTATCTTTTAAACAAATTCATATATTCTGTCAAAGTAAAAATGCGGTTTCTTGCATATCCGGTTACTTCTTCAAACATATGTAGTCGCATAAAATCATTAATAAGGCTATTGGCAGTTGGTTTTGTTATTTTTAAAGCCTTTTCAATTTGTTTTGCATTAACGATCGGCTGTGAGAATAATAATTTTAGTAATTCTCGTGCAGTTTTGGCCCGTCCATGTAGTGTTATTATCTTATCTTCATATTGACTACGTAACTGTATTATTTTTTCAAATGTACCAACTCCGTTTTTCGCCGTTTCAATAACGCCGCTTAAAAAAAAGCGAATCCATTGTTCTAAATCATTTGAAGACCTTACAATGGTAAGCGCATCATAATATGATCCTTTATTGCGTTCAAAAAAATCGGATAAATAGAGAGTAGGTCTTTTTAATATTCCCAAATCAACAAGGTGAAGGGTAATAAGAAGCCGCCCTATTCTTCCATTTCCATCCAAAAAAGGGTGAATTGTTTCAAATTGATAGTGGCTTATTGCCAGCTTGATAAGATGGGGGATATCCAAATTTTCATTGTGCCAAAATTGCTCCATGTCACTGATGAGTTCCGGTAAATCGTCTTGATGGGGTGGTATAAAAAAAGCATCTTTCAGGTTCGACCCCCCTATCCAATTCTGACTCAGTCTGATTTCTCCCGGTGTTTTGTATTTTCCCCTGACTCCTGAGAGCAGTATTTTATGTGTTTCTTTGAGGAGTCTCATAGAAAGGGGGAGTTTCTTAAGTTCACTGATTGCAAAATTCATTGCGTGAATATAGTTTTGTACTTCAGTCCAATCATCTCGTCTTTCAGGGTTAACTTCTTCCACAGGTAAAAGCGCTTCATCGAGTTCTGTACGAGTGCCCTCAATACGGCTTGAGGTGGTTGCCTCTTTTACTACGTGCATTTGAATAAAAAAATTCACATCCGGTACGAGAAGCGAATAAGCATTTAACTCTCCCAAATAACGTACCGCCTCTTCAAGAAGAAGATTTATTTTCTTATCTTTCCAATCAAATTCCTGATTGATAAAAGAAGGAAGAAAGCTTTTATATTGCAAACGTTGTTTATAAGCTCCCGCCACATATTGTTTATTTTGGTTGTTCATAGATTTAACTAAGAAATTCCATAATAAAATATTATCACTAAAATTTAACTATGTCAATACATAATAATAAAATTGAGGCTAAATGTGTGTATATAATGTGATGCTTTTCTTGGCAAAAGGGGAGGGGAAGGGCAAACAAGTTATACACCGTGGGTGGGAGCCATTTCCACTTTCTTTTTATCAATTTTCTTGTCTTCATCTTTCTGTTGTAGCCCCAAGATGAATATCCAAGTGATAAAAGAAGCAAAAAAATAATTAAATATTTTTGACACATTTAAACTTCCGTCTAATAATATCGTTAACGCAACCGGAACAACGATAACAACTATTATTTGTCGTGCGATGTTTTTATTCTTCTCAAACCGTTCCGAAGAATAGTAAAGAATATATGCGGTAATTCCAAGAATTTCTGCTAATTTACTCAGAACTTTACCTAATATTGTTTTTGGAAAGGAAGAAGATTCATTCTCTTTTTTCATTTCTTTTATCCTTGGCTTTGGTACAACGATACCAATAAGAGCTTTACCGGGAATAGGGGCTTGTATTTTGATTGTCCCCGTTGATGATGCGAGCGCGAGGGCAAGTTCTCTCTTTCTTTTTTCAATGTCTTCAATCTTAGTTCCTTGTGTTATTTCTAAGCCGTACTGTACTGATCCGTTTGGAAGAATATTAATTTCAGCTACCCTAACCCTTATTCCGTATGAATCTAAAGTCTTTTCAATAATATCTGAATGTTCTGGATATGGAGGGTTTGACCAATAATTTTTCATTCAAAACTTTTCTCGGTTTTGCTCCATCAGGAGGTTCTATATATTCCTTTTTTTCCAGTTCATCCATAAGTCGGGCTGCTCTAGCATACCCGATTTGAAATCTTCTTTGAAGAAATGCAGGTGAAACTTTATCATACTCGGAAATAACTTTTACTACTTCTTCAAAAACAGGATCTACGCTTACAGCCTCCAACTTTTTTACCCGCTCCTCAAGTTTATTAAGTCTTTCTTCAACAGTTTTTGTTTTGCTCATATCTTTATTCTGTCAGATTGACTCGAATAAGTCAAAAAAGGCTGACAGGTATTGGAAAACTTGCAATAAACGTACCTAGTTGGTTATTCAATCAGTCACACCTCGGAGGGGCTTTGTTGCATGAATCGAGCCTATTCTCTAGTATGAATGTATATGCCAA
>CAYINK010000126.1:0-3587 GCA_964364765.1 uncultured Gammaproteobacteria bacterium | reverse complement strand
TTGGCATATACATTCATACTAGAGAATAGGCTCGATTCATGCAACAAAGCCCCTCGGAGGTGTACAAGGGCTTACTAACAACCTAAACAGTTTAAAAGTAAATTTCTGAAGTAGCCCAAGATTGCTTTCGTCGTCCAATTTGGAGCGCTTCGACGGGATGAGGGCGGTGACGTAAGAAATTCACTTTGTGAATTTCAACGTCCCTGCAACGTTGAACGTAAGATTTTGCAAAGCAAAATCAACGTTCTTACGTTGCGGAGGGTACAGGGGTCGAACCTGTTAGAGCTTGCGCTCACAAGTTTTCAAGACTTGCGCATTACCGTCCTGCCCACCCTCCAAGTTAGCTTTTAGCTGTTAGCCGTTGGCTTTTAGCTTGTTAATAAAACCATTCATTAATTTTCCCACTTCGTCAGTCAAACTTATTTGTTCGTCGATGTTAATTTTATAGAGAAAATTTATTATTTTTAAAATTGCGATTACTTCAAACAATGATTTTTTTGCAATGTAAAGAAATCTTTTAAACTCTTTATCGTTTTCGCTTCCCGAACCTTCTGCAATATTTAAGCCAATCGATAAAGCCGCTCTTTTTATTTGATCAACAATATTGTTTCTCTCATTGCTAGGTAACAAATCACATATGAGATATATACTCTTGATCAAAACAAGCGTTTTCTGCCAAACAATCAGCTTTTCAAACTTATGCATATCTAACAGCTAATCGCTAAAAGCTAATAGCTATATGAGGCGCGTGCCGGAATCGGACCGGCGCAGTAGAAGTTTTGCAGACTTCCGCGTTTCCACTTCGCCAACGCGCCAATAACTCAAACAGGCAAATCAGCTCAGTGTAAACACTTCGCCAACGCGCCTAATTTGCTTTTATAGTATATCAAACCGTGGCGTTTAATATGGTCGTATCAAACCTTATTATGTACAACATAGCCCGTTCGTCATCCCCGTGAAGACGGGGATCCAGTCTATTAATTTCAATTCAAAACAGTGATTTTAGTCTGGATTCCCACCTTCGTGGGAATGACATTCAGAAAGATTCAGATGATACTCAGAGGGTTGAAGGTTATTGAAATAGCGACTTCATTTGTTTTTGATTCTCCGGAGTGATGAATTCTTTTAATAAATCACTGCTTTGGGAAGGAGATAACGGGCTTACTTGTTTGAAAAGACTCACCGATAGCCAAATGCTTACGATGATTGCAAAAGTGGTGAGAGCAAGCGAGATAAATCCTGCTTTTATATCCTCTTCAGACCCTCCGACGAAAAAAAGATATTTAAAAAAATAATATATGCCGATTGGAGGAAATAGGAGGCTCAACATATAGGCTTTTGAGTATCCTTGTTTTGATTTGAGCCCGCGTTCTTTTTCATCGAGTTCAAGTAATGCTTGATACGCTTCAATATTCCTTTTAGGTTCAATGGATACCTTATCTTGTTCTAACATATATTCTATTATAGTCCCTTAAAAAACAAAATTTGATAAAATGACGAGTAATTATGTCATCAGTCAAGATTGAACCCAATTGGAAAAAAGCGCTGACTCCTGAATTTGAGAAGTCTTACTTTACCGATCTTGCAACTTTCATAAGAGGCGAGTATCTCACCAAAGCAGTGTATCCTCCGGCCAAGCAAGTATTCCGCGCGTTTGATCTCTGTCCCTTTGACAAGGTACGCGTCGTCATAGTCGGGCAAGATCCTTATCATGGACCTCGACAGGCAAACGGACTCAGTTTTGCGGTAGGGGAGGGAATTACCCTTCCGCCCTCACTTAAAAATATTTTCAAAGAAATAAAAAGTAGTTTAGGAATTGAGCCATATAACTCGGGTGATCTTTCCCGATGGGCAAGTCAAGGAGTGCTCATGTTAAATGCCGTACTTACGGTTCTTGCCAATACTCCCACATCCCATAAGGGTAAAGGGTGGGAGCAGTTCACTGATTCGGTTATTCAAACTTTAAACTCACAAAAAAAACATATTGTCTACATGTTATGGGGAAAGTATGCGCAGGAAAAAGGTTTGGTGATAAATCGGGCAGAAAATCTCGTTCTTGAGTCCGGACATCCATCACCCTACTCAGCCCATCTCTTTTTTGGAAACAAACATTTCAGCAAATGTAATGAATACTTGGAGAATCACGGATATAATAAAATTGATTGGAGGTAATATGGATAAACTAAAACAGTTAGAAAAAAGAATCAACCAAATTGAACAAAGAAATAAACGGGTTGAAAAAGATAAAGTCTGGGAGACTTCGTTGACGCGTAGAATACTTCTCGTTCTTTTTACCTATTTGACACTGGCAATTTACTTTAAGTTTGTTCTCCAAATAAATCCTTGGTTGAATGCAATTGTTCCTACACTGGGATTCTATTTGTCAACATTAACCCTGCCCCTTTTTAGGAAAATATGGGAACAGTTTTTAAATAACAAATGATATTCCTCATCATATTTATTACTGCATTCATTTCAACTATTTTAAGTTCGATGTCTGGAGCCGGAACAGCTATCATTAACGTTCCTGTATTTTTGGCGCTCGGAATATCACTACCCGCGACGGTTGCGATCAATCAAATAAGTGGTGCTTTTTGGGTACTGCCTGCGGCGCGCAATTATCTGAAAGGAAAAAAAGTTCATTGGGCATTTCTTGCTCTTTTTTGCACGATTGGCATTGCTGGAGTGATCACAGGAGTTACGGTTGCCATCAATATAAATCAAAAATTATTAAGAACGATGATTGGGTACATTATTGTATTTCTCGTATTTTATGCCTATTTCAATAAAACATTGGGATTAAAGGATAGTAGTAAAACATATTCACCTCTTAAAAAATTTCTTGCGTATCCGATTGCGTTTGTATTGGGATTTTATGAGGCGATATTTGGGTCAGGCAACGGTATCTTATTCACGATTACTACTTTTTATACACGAGGATTTGACTTTATGGAAGCTCTCGGCCACTATTACCTTGTAGTTTTTTTCTGGGTGATATCTGCGGCAACTTTATACGGTATACATGGGTATATAAATATATATTATGTAATTCCTTCCGTCTTGGGAGGAGTTGCCGGTGGATACATCGGCTCAAAATATGCCCGTCACAAAGGAAATAAATTCATCAAGCTCTTATTTTTAATTCTTGGGAGTTTGTTGGGGGTGAAGTTGATTATTGGAATATAAAATAACACAACTTGAGGATCTTTCTTGAAATGGAGTTCCTCGCTACTTGTAACAAAACACACCGTCATCCCCGTGAAGACGGGGATCCAGTCTACAATTACAAAAATTGAAAATTTAGTCTAGATTTACCCTGACGGGTGTAAACCCGCCGGAGTTTACCCCGTGCCCCGACACGGGGCGGGAATGACATAAAGTTAAGCCCTAATATTTCTTTATTTTCTCCGCATATTTTTTTCTTTCCTCAGGTGCGGCCAGTCTCTTATTCATCATATGGTGATATATTTTATCGTCTGTATAACGGGGGAAAATATGCAGATGAAAATGAAAGGCGTGTTGTCCTCCGGCGGGTTCATTATTTTGTAAAAGAGTAATACCTTCGCATTGATATGCTTTCCTCATAA
>CAYINK010000125.1:0-3612 GCA_964364765.1 uncultured Gammaproteobacteria bacterium | reverse complement strand
GGCGGTGAATATAACAGAACTTATTTTTTCAACGGTACTATCGACGAAATCCGCATCTCTAACACCGCACGGTCCGCCGATGAAATCCGCCAAGCATATGAATATGGTAAGAGAACTCATTCGATTACGATTGATTTTGTGAGTAGTCCTCAGGCGGCGTATTCGACTGGGACGAGTGTGACGATCAATAATCCCTATGGCACTTCGGCGTTAACAAATACGCTCTCAGTGGGTGACACGATTATTTTCAAAGAAAATGTGGGAGGAACGGAGACGGTGTCACAGGCGACGGTCACGTCCGTCACAAATACCAGTACGACGTATGGAGCGGTTGTTCTTGCTTCGGCTCCCACCTTCCCCACAGGAGGATTTTCCACAAATGCAAAAGTGTTTAAGTGGCAGAGAGAATATATGGACCTCACGGGATCGCTTACGACGCAAAGAGACGCGATTACGAGATTAACGCTCCGTGTAACGAATGGATCCCAAGGGGCGAATGTATGGTTGGATGACTTCCGATCAAACCTAAGTTACTTAGGTTCCTTAAGTCCCTTAAGTTATGATACTGCAACGGGTATCGGAACCTATACCAATACTGGCATTGCCTCCACCCCCAACCGCTACTTTCAGTACCGCGCTATCAATTCTTCGTGGGACACGGCGGTTTCTCCACAACTCACGTCCGTATCAATTAATTATATGTCTAATAATAGTCCAGGTACTCCGACTATAACCGCCCCAACCAATGGAGCTACGAACGTGGCTATTGCTCCGGTTATAACACTTTCAGCGACCGATACACAAAGTGATTATCTGCGCTATAAAATTCAGATTGCAACTGATAATGGGTTCACGACCGGATTGCAAACATTTGACCAAACAGCATCTCAAACGGGTTGGAGCGGGCAAGATGCACAGACGAGCACGGCTTATAATTCGGGCTCTACCGCAACCTATACCGTGCAGGCAAATCTTCCCTATAACACCCTTTATTACATACGCGCCTATGGGATAGATCCAGGCGGAGCAAATGCTTGGAGTAGTCCATCCACGACCGGAACTTTTACCACTACACCCATTCCCGCGCCCACTAATTGTCAAATTAGCGCAACCTTCACCACAGGCCCCGCGATCGTCACCTGGACGGATAACTTGAATATCGAAGATAATTATTACATCGAATCATCTTTGGATGGAGGAGCATGGTCTGCGGCGACTATGCTCGCCGCAAATACGATAACTTCAAGCCAAACGGTTGCAACCGGAACCTATCAATATCGCGTCCGCGCCTCCGCCAGCGGAGTCTATACCTCCTACTGCACAACTTCCGCAGTCGTCTTCCCCCTTCAAAGTATGAGGTTTGAGGGAGTGAGACTTGAAGGAGTACAGGTAAAATAAACAATGTCCAAATATTTGGAAATTGTAAATTTGATATTGGGCATTGAAATTTTTTTTCAAATATCATTTGACAATTCCCCAATTTCATACTATTATTGGGAATATGATCCCAAGAGAAGTGCGAAAACTGGTGGATAGAGCTCTAAATAAAACGGATAAAATTATTTTGCTCCTCGGGGCAAGACAGGTCGGGAAAACTACATTAGTTAAGGCACTGCAAAATCCGGAAGATCTTTATTTAAATTGTGATATAGAAGAGCAACTTGATAGAATCAATACCACTTCTCTGCAAAAATTACAAAAAAATATGAAGGGCGTGAAGAGATTATTTGTAGACGAAGCTCAGGGGTTGGATAATCCGGGACTCACGCTCAAGATTATGTACGATAATTTCAAAGAGGTGCGGATTTTGGCTACCGGATCGTCCAGTTTCGAATTGAAAAATAGCCTGAGCGATGCACTCACCGGCCGATACCTGGATTTTGAACTCCTTCCTTTTTCTCTTTCGGAAATATCAACTAAGGAAAACTATAAACATTTTATTGACGATCTTATGCTTTTTGGCGGATTTCCCGAAGTATTTTTAGAAAGAGATTCCGTATTCAAAAAAAAGCTTTTGGAGAAGATTGTGGAAAGCTATTTGTTTAAAGATGTTTTGTCGTTTAACCGGATACGCAATTCTCAAGCCATCATTGAGCTTACCCGGGCGCTGGCATATCAGGTTGGATCGGAGGTTAACGAGAATGAACTGTCAAACCGGCTTAAAATTGACCGGAAAACCGTAAGCTCGTATTTGGATGTTTTAGAGAAATCTTTTGTGATTCGCCGCGTCTATCCCTACTCCAAAAATCCCCGTCGAGAGATCGGTCGCAGGTATAAAATTTATTTTTATGATCTCGGATTGCGAAACGCGCTTCTGGGGGATTTTAATGCTTTGAATATCCGTAAAGATCTGGGGGCTCTCTGGGAAAATTTTTTGTTTATTGAGCGATACAAAAAGATGAATAATCACGATATAAAAATCCGCCAACATTTCTGGCGGAGCTATACGGGAGCCGAAGTGGATTACCTGGAAGAAAGCCCGCTTTCTGCCTATGAATTCAAATACTCGGGATCACTTATCTCGCGGGGCTCCCGGGCTTTTGAGGCGGCCTACAAAATCAAGCCCAAAGTTATAAATAAAGAAAATCTGAGCAAATTTTTGTTTTGAACTGTCTCCGGTCCAAACTTCAATTTTCCCTCAATTATCATTTGATACATTCGCCAAGCTCCCTTCGTCAGACTCAGAGTAATACACACCCCTTTCATCCCTTACAGGGTAAACCCCTCTCGAGAGGGGAAAGAGGGGTGTGTTTGCATTTGACTTCCCTCTTTTTTTTCTCTATTCTGAAAGTATGGATCTTCTTAAAAAACAAGTGGTTGTTTTGATTTGTTTTTTGCTTTTTATAGGCTTTCTTTTCCTCGTAAAAAAGAGCCTTGATATACCCCGCCCAGTACCCCCCATAAGTTACTCCTTTAAAACAGCTCCTCAAAAGTCGGGATATGTGCTGGTAAATGACAACAAAGAATCTGCAAATTTCACATCTTTTGTGGCAAAAAGTAACTCCGCTTTTACTCCTTCAGCCCGTTTTGAAGTAAAGGATGCGTCGGTTGACCTTTCATTTTCCGAAAGTAAAGGTAAGACGGGGTTTAAAAAGGCGAACGGCGTCATCGCGTGGGAAAATACCTTTCCCTCAACCGATGTCATCTATCAGATCAAGGCCGACGGATTGAGCCAAGAGGTTGTGATAAAAGATAATGCTTTAGCCGCAAAAGCGATAAAAGCGCGTGAACGTTACACTTTAACTCTTCCTTTGAATACGAAGAATGTGGTACCCCGACGTGATATCGACGGCAATCTCACTCCTATCTTCATGGACAGCAAGACCAAGGAATACCGTTTCCATATGAGCCCTCCCGTATTGGTTGATGCAAAGGGCCAGACGTATCCTTTCTCGCTTGTTGAGTTGAAGGAAGATGTCATTGCGAGGAATGAAACGACGAAGCAATCTCAACAGTCTTACACCCTCTCTCTCGAGCTTCCCCGCGAATGGATAACCGATGCTTCAAGAAGTTTTCCCATTCGCATAAAATCAGGGGTTTTTTACAACCAGCAGACGGCGTTTAGTGAGTGAGGGGGGCGTCATTCCCGCGTAGGCGGGAATCCAGACTAAA
>CAYINK010000124.1:1098-3676 GCA_964364765.1 uncultured Gammaproteobacteria bacterium | reverse complement strand
TCTAATAACCCCACGGTATTCGTCTTTATTTTCATACTCTTTTTTCCATTTAGTCTTCTGGAAGTATGATTTTGAAAATTGCTCTTGTGATAGATTAAGTGCCCCCGACCAGTATTGCTCTATGGCACGAATTCTTTTTTTATGGGAAATGTTTGCGGTCACCCTTACAACAAGCTTCTCTTTGATGATTCCAAAGCTTTTATAAAGCCATCGGATGAAAAATCGTGCGGCTCCAGGATCGCTTGTTGCAAGTCCTACCAGGTGATCCTTTTTAAAACCCTCCCCCCAATATAGTGCTATCCCTGCAATAAATATATCTCTTTTTGATAGGTGGCCCACCTCTTTTTTTCCTTGCTCTCTTAATTGGGTTACTTTTTCATCAAATAATTTTTTTCTTTCTATTATATATGTCCATTTTCTTCCATAAAAAGGATTTGTTACTCTTTTTTTTAGACTTTCAATCTGCTCTTTTGATAATTCAATATCGCGACACCACACACTTACGCTCGATACTGACACAGAAAGTTTTTTTGCAATTACTTTTATACTTTCCCCCTCTTTCCTTAATTGCCTTGCTTGAAGCATTTGTTTTGATTTTGCCATATGAGACCTATTGTCTATTATACCATATACAGAAATATGTTGACATTTATTCTTCTATAATATATACTTCTTTATAGATACGGGGTAGTGTACGGCTGCACAGGAGGCTCAAAAATGGGCCCTTGATAGAGTAATTTATCTAGGTATCTGGCTATAACGGTGAACCCCTCCGATTCGGAGGGCAACGCCGTGGGAAGACCTCCGATTCGGAGGTCCCCGTAGAGACTACACGCCGGCTCCCGCTTTGCGGGATGAAGACATAGTCCAACCCTCTCAGTAATGAGAACAGGTGCATAATCTCCTAGACCATGGTTCGACTCCTGGCCCCGTAACCAGTTAGCTTTCAGCTATTAGCATTTAGCCATTAGAAAATGCAAAATAATTTCCTTCTTTCCATAATTGTTCCGGTATATAACGAGGAAAAAAATATTCATCCCTTTTTAGACCGCCTTCTTCCGGTGATTGCACTTTTTTCGCATGAAATTATTTTCGTAAATGACGGATCACATGATCAAACCGTGCAAATAATTAAAAAGTTGGCACTTAAAAATAAAAGTATAAAATTAATATCTTTTTATCGTAATTTCGGTCACCAGATGGCGCTCTCTGCAGGATATGAACAAGCTAAGGGCGACTGTGTTATCACGATAGATGCAGACCTTCAGGACCCGCCGGAAATCATTCCAAAGATGGTTGAAAGGTGGGAAAAAGGATCCAAAGTAATTTATGCCCGCCGGGAAAAAAGAGACGTTGACTCATTCTTTAAAAAAATGACCGCCTCACTTTTTTATCGACTCATTAATTTTCTTTCCGACAGCCCCATCCCTCAGGAAGTCGGCGATTTCAGACTCCTTGATAAAGAAGTGGTTACTTTTTTAAATATGCTTCCTGAACGTTCCCGTTTTTTGCGGGGGTTGGTTGCCTGGGGCGGATATCCTGCCGATTATATCTATTTTGTCCGGGAAAAAAGGTTTGCAGGAACTACGCACTATACCTTTTCCAAAATGCTCAACTTTGCACTTGAAGGCATTACCACGTTTTCAACCAAGCCGCTTCGGCTCGCATCGTATCTGGGATTTTGCGCCGCGTCCATTGGGTTCTTGGGAGTTCTCTATGCTGTTTTAGGAAAGATATTTCTTCCTTCTTATTGGGTCACGGGGTGGACGGGCCTCTTTGTTGGCATCATGTTTTTAGGGGGGGTTCAACTTATCACCATTGGCATCATTGGAGAGTACATTAGTAAAATATATGTAGAGGTTCAACGACGTCCGCAATACTTGGTTGAGGAAAAAATAAATCTATGAAAATCGTGGGAATTATACTGATAGGTATGGGTCTTGCGCTTCTTCTTTTTACCATCATGGGCTTTTTTTTTGACTCAGAAAAAATTATTTCTCCTGTTCCTGAAAGTCAGGGAGTAAAAGTGATATTTGTAAGTCCTGCTAAGTAGAGTTTTATTCCCCTATATTAAATTTGAAGATCTTTCCCTGTCCTCCTAAGAAAAGGATGTCGATAATGTTGAGGATGAGAAAAGAGCTGATGAAAAAGATAAATCCAATGAGGGCGTATTTGAGTGTCCCCTGGGCTTTTTTTATTTTCTCCGGATTTCCAAGGGAAGTGATATAGCTAAATGAACCCATGACAAACATAATGAAAAGAACTATAACGATAAGAGCGGATGCCATGAAGAGAATGTTTCCGAAGACTACTTCAAAACACTTGAGGGTGGGAACCCCGTCCACCATACATCCAGAGGCTTGCCAATCTTGAATGCCTGCCGCATAGACTCCAAAAAGAGAGGGCATAGAAATCATTAGTTGTTTTTTAACAGTACGTAGTCAGAGAAAGTAACGGGGCATGAGATCCCCAGACAGAATTTTTTATTGAACACAAATTGTTCAAGAGTTACCATGATAGCTAAAACAAACACGATGATGATGAGGCCAATGACAGCGGCTTGAATTTTATCCTGGGC
>CAYINK010000124.1:0-1088 GCA_964364765.1 uncultured Gammaproteobacteria bacterium | reverse complement strand
ATGAAGTAACCCATGAAAAGGCTCCCATCAAGAGATATAAAAGTGCGGCTAAACCGGCGATGAAGAAAAACATTTTGATAAGAAATGAAATCATATCTGGAAGTGAGGGGATTTGGAAATTCATTGCAACCGTTGCATTTTGTGAAGGGGCGGCATACACAGTAAAAAAAGGCAGGAATATAAACTGTATTTTATTTCCGATATTTTCTAATGTTTTCATAATTAGGTCAAGTATAGAAGACGGAGTAGCAGTTTGTCAAGTTATAATACATAGATAAGTAAAATAACGATAGTTACCCACAATAATATTGTCACCACTAATGGTTTGTCCTGTGTTATTATCTTTTCAGGACGCTCTCCTTCGTCCCGCTCATAGAGAAGCTGTGCGTAGCGCGCAACACCATAAACGACGAGTGGAACTGTTACCATCATCCACTTGCGCACCTCAAGTGCGGGAAGATATGAACCCAAAAAAGTATTTACTTGGGGAATCCGTTCAACATACGTATAGGTTGCGTAGGCTATGATGGTGGCCGTTGCAAACGTGTTGGTGAGAAAATCTAAAAAATGTTCCTTATATCTGTAGAGGGACTCTCTCGTCCCTTTTTCCTGAGTGATGAGTTCAGCATGACGTTTGATAGTTGCCATAAAAAGCGATATAAAAAATATGGTAAGCAAAAGCCAGATGGGTATGTGATACCCCGTCACCACCTCCCCCGCAAAGGCGCGGATCATAAAAGAAAATGATATGGAAAAAATATCAACCGTCGGAAATTTTTTTAGATAGAGGGAATAAAAAAAATGGAGAAGAATAAAAAAGAGGGCCAAAAAGAAAAAGGAGAGTGATACAAAAAGCGCGAGTAAAAGAGAAATTATAGTAAGGGTAAATACCAGAAAAGTTGCGTGAGGAATGCTTATCTTGCCAGCCGCAATAGGTCGCATTTTTTTTATCGGGTGCTTAATATCATATGGGTAGTCGATTATGTCGTTCAAGAGATAGGATGTTGAGGAAAGAAGACAGTATATAAAAAATGCGGTCAGGCTTAAAACAAAAAGTCTTTGGTCAAATAGAGTCCCGGAAAAAATAA
>CAYINK010000123.1:0-3734 GCA_964364765.1 uncultured Gammaproteobacteria bacterium | reverse complement strand
CGTATTTTCAGGAATACCTAACATAATATTAAGTGCCTGTACTGCTTGACCCGCGGTTCCTTTTACTAAATTATCAATGGCCGCAATAACTACTAACCTATTTGTTTTTGTATCCATCTCAAAACCAATGTCACAAAAATTAGTACCTTGCAATAATTTTGGTTCAGGATAACGATAAATACCTTGGAGCTCTTTTACAATACGGATAAATTGCTCTTCTTTATACTCACTCCTGTATGCTTTCCAAACATCCTTTTCCGTAATATTTTTTTTAGGTACCGTGTGAATAGTTACCAGAAGTCCTCTCACCATGTCCAGGGCGGTTGCAGATATGGCGACTGAAACATTTTTCAAAAAAGGTGAAAGCTCTTGGACTATTTCGGCCGTATGCCGATGACCGGTGGGCATATACGACCGTACTGATCCTGCCCGCTCAGGATGGTGGGACGAAAAAGTGGGCTTTATACCTGCTTGAGAACTGCTCATCTTTGCATCAATAATGATGTTTGGTTCAATCAGATGATGTTTGACTAACGGGTAAAGTGCAAGTATCGACACGGTTGCCTCACACCCTGCGCACGCGATAAAAGAAGATTTTGCAATTTCATTTCTATGCAGTTCTGCTATTCCGTATACGAATTTGTCTAAAAGGTGAGTCGACGTGTGTTTCTTTTTGTACCATGACTCAAAAACTTGACTTTTGTGTAATCGAAAATCCGCGCCAAGATCAATTATTTTTTTTGCTTTTTTTAATAAGCCTTCCATCAGATCCATGGATGCTCCGTTGGGAAGACCTACAAAAAGCACATCGCATGATTCGAGTTGATCAGGGTGAATAAAAAAGAGGTCTGTCAACTTTCTTAAGTTTGGATGGACTAAAGATACGGGTTGACCGGCAAACTGACGCGAGGTCACTTGTGTAATCTTAACTCCCGAATGATTGATGAGAATCCGAAGAATTTCCCCTCCCGCGTAACCTGATGCTCCTAAAATTGATACGTTTTTCATGATTTTTTTTCAACTTTTACACAGTAGTCAATTATTGCTCCTGAAATACTGGTATTCGTTGGAATTTCGGAATTTTTAAACTCCATCGTATGGTTAATTTCATTTATTTTAAGTCCATCGTCCGTTTCAAAAATATCCATTGCCAAAATGCCTCCTCCCACCGCGTCTGATGCGATTTTGGAAAGGTGGGATACTTCTTTTGTTACCGGACAGTTACTCGCTTTTCCTCCCCGTGCAGTGTTGGTAATCCAATGGGGTGAGTTCCGATAAATTGCGCAAATCGCCCTTCCCCCCACTACAAAAGAGCGGATATCGCGACCTGGTTTTTTAACATATTCTTGTATATAAATAGCCTTTTGTTGAGGAGATCCCAAGACATCTTTATGTTCTATGATCGCCTCTAATGCATCCATATCATTCACTTTTGCCAATAGCCTTCCCCATGAGCCAAGGGGCGGCTTTATCACGATAGGAAATCCTCCTAATGCGGAGAGTGCTTGAACTGCCTGCTCGGTGTTAAAAACGAGGGCAAATTTTAAAGTAGGTACTTTTTTTTGTGAGAGATAAAGAGATGTATAAAACTTGTCTTCACATATATGGGTGACCGATGAAGAGTTAACAACCGGCACCCCAAATGTTTCAAAAAAATTCGCGGCGTACGTTCCTTTTACCGTTGAAACCAATCTGACAAGTGCAACATCAAAATCAATTTTATAGGTAAGCGGATTAAAAATCTCCGTTCTTACGTCAATTAATTTGATAGCGACTTTTCTTTTTTTAGCCGCTTCAAGAATGAGTTTTTCATCACCCCGTATGGTTGAATGGAGAAGCCCAATGGTAATCATATTATTCCCCCCAGTCTTCCTCAACCACCGGCGCCTGTTCTAGTGTTACTTTTCCATTCATGATTTTTTGAACCACGAGACGTGACTTACAGTCTGAACAATTAACTATTTCAGATTCTTCCGTATTCTTTGGAAGAGTAACGGTTGCATCACAAATAGAACATATACCTTTCATAGTAATTAGGGAATAAATAACGTTCTTCATTATAAGCATCATTCTGCTTAAGTCAATTTTTTAATATTTATTGACAAAAAACATAAAAAGTGTTAAAATTTAAACATCATGATTACCATCGCAGAAGCTGTTGAAGAACTTGTCCGATACTCCCCTCTTCTTGAGGAAGGGATAAGTAAAAACATTATCAACTACTCCGCGCTTGCGCGCCTTATTAAGCCCGACGTGGAGGAAAAGATTTTCAAGTCCATAAAAACAGGGGCTATCATCATGGCGCTCAAAAGACTGTCAAAAAGAAAATATGCGAAAGAAAAAGATATTCGGACAATCTTCAAACAAAATCCCGATATGATTGTGCGTTCTAGTTTGATTGAATTTACTTTCGTAAACTCCGATACCCTTATAGATAAGTATCGTCACTTTTTCGAAAAAATACGTAAAAACCGCAAGTATTTTTTTATCATCACCCAGGGAGTATTTGAAACGGCTCTTATTTTGAGTCAAGATCTCAAACCTCTCGTTGAGGATAACTTCAAAGAAGAAAAGATTATATCAATCGCTGAAGGTCTTTCGGCAATCACGATACAACTTCCTGAAATTAACGTGACTACTCCTGGACTCTACGGGTATATATTGAAGGCGCTTGGATGGGAAGGAATTAACGTAATTGAGGTCGCCTCCACTTACACGGAAATTACTATTCTTTTAAAGGAGATTGACGTCGACCGCGCTTTCTCTGTATTAAAAAAGACCATCTCACATCGATGAGATCTTTCTGCATCTGTAAAAAAACTTCTTCCTTTAAGCCGTATATTGTCTATAAAAATGAAACCGTGTTCAAGGACTATGAGGGTACTGTCATTGGTAAGTGTGAAAGCTGTGGCATATTGAAAACATTTCCCTCTAAGAAAAATAAATTATTTAATCCCTTTATTACTAAAGTACAAGAATATGAAAAACGAAAAAAAGAATTTGAAACATTATTTACCCCTTTAACCGAGGCGGTTGAAAATAATGTAAAAGAGGGCGGAATGGTATTAGACGTGGGGTGCTCGTCGGGCATATTACTTTCTTTATTGAAACGAAAAGGATATGAAGTATGGGGAATTGAACCAAACAAACACGCTTTTTTGTATGCAAAGAAAAATCTGAAAAAAAATATTTTTAATATGACTTTGGAGCAATTCATCGTGTCATTGCGAGGAAGCCGACGTACGTCGGCTGACGTGGCAATCTCAACAGGATTGCTTCGCTCCGCTCGCAATGACAGACTGCCTTTTGACTGTATCATTTACAACCACGTCCTTGAACATATTGAAGACATAAATGGTGAATTTGTATTGATAAAAAAAGCCCTCAAGAAAGACGGCACTTTGATAATCGGTGTCCCAAACACAGATAATATGATTTTCAAAATTCGGAGAAAATACTGGGAGTCTCTTTTGCCCAATGAACATATCTGGCATTTTAATGCAAAATATCTGGCGCAATATTTACAGAAACAAAAGTTTGAGATAATAAAGATAAGATTTGAAGACGATGCACGAAAATCATATCCGTTTCATAAACAAACCTATTTCCGATTACTTTCTCTCATGAACAGTCTTTTCTTTACTGGTGAGGCAATGCTGATAATTTCTAAAAAAACATAACACCCTTTGTCATTGCGAGGAGTCTCGGCGAAGCCGGACGACGTGGCAATCTTA
>CAYINK010000122.1:0-3760 GCA_964364765.1 uncultured Gammaproteobacteria bacterium | reverse complement strand
AAAAGGTCTTTGGCCCCTTTGGCAACCTCGCAGGTTGCCAGGCTCCTCGCAATGACAAATAGTCAACCTTAAACATATCACCCCAAACGACCTTTATATTTTTTCTATTCGGATGAAGAAGCCATTTCATCCATATAATCCCCACCAACACCGGATTTATTTCAAGAGTTATAAACTTCGTATTCAGTTTTCGTCTCCAACTTTCATACGCGGCCTCAAATACAACTACACCATCACCAGCTCCCAAATCAATGACCGTTTGATCTTTTTCCAGAGAAAGTGCTTTCAGAATATTTTCTCTATCTTTCATATTGGACGGAAAGTAGGGGATGGGGGAGAATTGAGGGAAGGAAAAAAGGATAATGACTCCGAGAATTACTATTAAAATAAAGTAAATATAAAACATATTGGTATTTGCAGTATTATAATATATACCATTAACATGAAAAAGCATTTATCCATTCTGACGATTTTCCTTCTTATCCTTCTTTTCCCAACTTTTGTTTCGGCAGAAAAAATAACCGACTATCACGCGCAAATATCATTGCAAAAGAATGGCAAAATACAGGTGGTGGAGAATATTGTCTATGATTTTGGAAATCTGGACAAACACGGAATCTATCGGGAGATTCCGTCACTCAAAACAAACAAAGAAGGAAAGAAACTCCAGATGAATATTGCCGTACAGTCGGTCAAAGACGAAAACGAGAAACCATACACCTATAAAACTTCATGGCTTGATGGGGATATATTGCAGATAAAGATTGGGGACGCAAACATCTTGATTACCGGGGAGCATACTTACCTCATCACCTATGAAGTTGGTGGCGCGATTACCTATTTTTCCGATCATGATGAGCTCTATTGGAATGTCACCGGCAACCGGTGGGTAGTGCCAATCGAGAAGGCATCTCTTGACGTTTCTTTCCCCACATCTTTATCTGAGGAACAAGTAAAGACAATTTGTTACACCGGTAGTTCGGTAAGCACCGCGCGAAACTGTTCCACATCGTTTGCAGATGGTAAAGTTACTTCTCAGACAACGGAGTCATTGGGTGCAGGTGAGGGTTTGACGGCCGCCATTTCTTTTCCCATGAATATGGTGGCGCGTCTTGAGCCAAAACCGGTGGTTGATTTTTTTGATACGATTTGGGGAAAGATAGTTTTGGGGTTATTGGGAATATTGGGGCTATTTTGGTACATGGGATTGCCGGTTGCCATTCCCATCATTTGGTGGACAAAAGGGAGAGATCCGAAAGGGTTAACCGGTGAGGTAAGGGCTTGGTTTGATCCGCCTGCAACAAAGACAGGAAGACCGCTTGGGCCTGCCGAGACGGGTACACTAGTTGATGAAAACGCAGATACTCGAGATGTATTTGCGGCGATCATCGATCTTGCGCGTCAGGGGCACTTCATGATTGTTGAACAGAAAAAAGGTGACTTTTCCTTTGTCCGAAAAGATACTGAATTGGTGCGACTTCAACCATATGAACGCCAGTTAGTAAATGGCATATTTGAAAATGAGGAAAAGGAAGTTCGGCTCAAAGGTCTTGAAATGGCAACCACAGTTGAGTCTATTAAAAATAAATTGTATAAAAATCTTGTGACCGAAGGATTCTTTGCACAAAATCCTCAGACGGTTCGTACCGTATGGATGGTAATAGCTGGTTTAGCTTTATTTACCGGTAATTTCTTTCTCGCAGTCGTTGCTTTTATTTTCGGGAGAGTTATGCCGCGAAAGACACTTTTTGGAGTTGGTCAAGCTAATGTAGGAAAATCATTAAAGAACTTTTTATCGTCTCAATCCCGGCAACTAGAGTTTCAGGCAAAAGAGCAATTATTCTTTGAGAAGCTTTTACCCTATGCCATCGCCTTTGGGGTGGAAAAAGTGTGGGCGGACCGTTTCAAAGATATCAAGCTAACTTCCCCCGATTGGTATCAGGGGTATGATAATCGGGCCTTTACCGCGGGGTATTTATTGAGTAGTATGAATTCTTCCTATTCATCATTCCGCTCGGTTGCAACTCCCACTTCATCTTCATCAGGGTTCTCTTCAGGTTTCTCAGGCGGTTCATCCGGCGGGGGAGGTGGCGGCGGCGGGGGAGGCTCCTGGTAATTATTCCACATCTTTACCACTTTTACACGGCCGTTGCAAAGTGGTTAAGTACGTATTATATCATCTAGTTCAACTTAAACCTAGTCCTCATCTCATTTTCGTATTCAATTTTTTCAGCAATTACATAGCTTAAATACTTACCTCCCTCAATCATTTTTTTAATAAGTGCTATTTCCTGTTCACATGCATAGGGGAAAATATACACGCTTTGTTGATAAGGAAAAAAACCTATTTGTATGAGAAATTTACGCAGATAATCTCGCTTGATTCTCTCCGATTCTGGGACATCAAAGAAAACCATAAACCACTTGTGATTCCATTGCTTCCTCCTCCTTTTCAATTCAAGAAGAGATGCGAGTGAATATTTCACAATTTTTTGCCTACCGCGATCGGTCAAATATACAACTGCCTCATTATTCTTCTCTTGAATATATATAAGTTTCTGCTTTTCAAAGTTTTTTAGGACACGTTTAACTTTTTGTTTGGATGGGGAAACTCCTTGTGATTCCTGTATTATTCCCAGAATAGATCCAAAAATAATAGGTAGGGAAGGGAAAAGAAGAGAACCCCCAATGACACAGGTTAAACCAATAGCAGACAAAACATATTCTTTCAATTCCCCAGACTTAAAAGTAGCCGCGTTCGATTTTTCCTTCCTACCGTTGGTCATATTTAAACATACCACTTTTATACGGCCGTTGTAAAGTGGTAAAGGAATTTATGAGTAGGAGGAGAGATGTATGCTGAAAGAGATATAAAATGCGGATTTTTGATATAATCATGCAGGCAGGGCGAGTGGCGGAATGGCAGACGCGTAGGTCTCAAAAACCTATGAAGGCAACTTCGTGAGGGTTCGACTCCCTCTTCGCCCACTGGAAAATTTTTCTTAAATTTTCTGGCGTAAACATCTACTTTTTACCTCCATCATTGCACTTGATACATTTGAGTATTATTCTTACGTATTAAATATATATTGACCATTTTACTTTCTGCTTATAGAATGGGAGAACGGAATAATTATGGATATTAACCTGTTTACTTGCATTATTTTTTTGCAGGTGAATAGCCTGGTAGATTAACCCCCGCCACTGCGGGGGATTTTTTTTGTTTATTATATGTTTGCAAAAAGTGAATCCTCAATTCATAGAATAGAAGTGCTACGTCCATTACCGCCCAATCTTAACCCATTTGATGGGCCATCTGTTTTTCTTTCAAACGGTCTGAAGGCAAAAGCGGCAAGAGAGAGGGGAATACCAACGCACACATCTCCGTCATTAGCAATGGCTATGGACGAAGCCGAAAGAATTTGTCATGCTCAGCATAGACTATCTGCAGGAGTCGGTCCTCATACCATAGACAGGATACCTTACGCGCTTGTAACTGCTTTTGCAAAAGGAACTCCTGCAAGGGAGGTTATGCGGCAAGAAGGGCATTGGGGTGGGAATGCTGTGGTGTCTGATGTTGTAATAGCTATTGAACAACCAGGAATAGGCCATACGACTACCGCACATAAATTAGAAAATGAAAAAGAAAGGGCCGCCCTTTCAAGTCTATTGATAGGGAGCGGAGGACATGCTAATATAGTTACTCACGCTGGGCTTTATCGTTTTAGTCTGGACCACCCTAATCTTCCAGGTGAACTTT
>CAYINK010000121.1:0-3761 GCA_964364765.1 uncultured Gammaproteobacteria bacterium | reverse complement strand
GCCTCGGAAATATGCTTCAGTCCATCCCTCTTGAGCAAGTCGAGAAGCTCGAGATTGATTTGCCCTATCAAACCAGGGCCTTGATATACCATACCGGTAATAAGTTGGACTAAAGAAGCCCCCAAACGAATTTTTTTATACGCATCTTGTGCGCTGAAAATCCCCCCGCATCCGATGATAATAAATTTTTTTTTGTATAAACGATAAGATAATTTGATAAGTTCGTTTGATCTTTTTTCAGTCGGTTTTCCGCTGAAATATCCAACCTTAAATTTTCGGACTTCGTCCGGATCAAGTGAAGGATCTTTTCTATCCTTTTGTAAATTGCCAAAGATGACTCCTTTGATCATTGAAAATTGAGAAATGATTTTCAGCATCTCCTTAACTTCCTTATCACTTTTTTCGATTGGCATCTTGACAAAGACGGGCCTCGTTATTTTCACTTTTTGCACGGCATCCAACAATTGTTTGAGATAACGGGAAGGATAAAAGCTTATGTTTCCGTAGAGGTTGGGACAACTTATGTTTAATTCATAGTAGGAATGTTTGACGTTAGATTTTTCAAATAAGGTAAACGCTTTTACCACATCCTCAACGCTTTGTTTTTGAGTCATATCTTTCTTCCCATTTGTCCGCCCGATACTGACCCCTATAGGCATCTCAAAGTGCAACTTACTCATCCTTCTCATTGTCTCTCCCGCGCCAAGATTCTTAAACCCTTTATTTACCATGAGCGACCTTGATTTAGGAAGTCGTCCAAGCATAGGCCTCGTATTCCCCTCGTAGGGGGAATAAGTTATGGTCCCTACCGTCTCAAATCCGAAACCTATTGCGGGAAGAATTTGTGTTAATCGCGCTTCATAATCAAATCCCGCCGAAAGTCCGACCGGATTTGCAAAATGGATGCCGGAAATGTTCTGTTCCAACTTATTACTGGTGATTTTTAATAATCCCGCAACGGCTTTCCTTTTCAAAGAAAACTTCCCCATGAGCTCCCCCATCCCGACCATCGTCACGTGAACAAACTCCGGGTCAATGAGAAAAAAAATGGGTTTCAGAAATGTTTGATAAATAAATCCCAAAATATAAATAAATAGCGTTTTCCGCTCCATTTCCATCCATATCAACGCAAGTGAAAATATGATGAAGCTGATGAGTGCAGAAATCGTACAGTAAAGGCATAGCTTTCCAATGATACCAATTTGCAAATACATGAAATAAACTGAGGCAAAAGCCCCAGCAGTTGCTTCGATGAGGACCCAAAACCACCAGAATTTTTTATTAAAGGTTATGGCAAGAGCAAGAACGCCTGCAAGAATGAAATAATGAATTAATCCGAGTAATGCGAGTGGAACCCCGAAAATAAGAGAATATTTGCTCCGCAGTACCGCTCCGCAATCCGAAAACATCGGAAGAAAACGGTTTATCGTGCAGGTTGGCACCGCATGAGCATAATGTTCGTAAGTGAGATACCCCGCGTCCGCTATCCCTGCGATGGCGAGAATGAGGAGGATGATGAAAATATATCGTTTCATGCAGTAACTATTTTAAAATTTGAATACTTCAAATCCCTCTGATCCATACAATTCTTCATTAAAAAATTTTATCGTTTTTGGTGCAATTTTGTATATTCTTCCCTTGATTACTTTTTTCTGCATATTTTTAAGATTGATGATTGACTCAAATCCTGGATTTACCTTATTCCATAATGCCAACATCCATTTTATTTTTTCAAGGTTATTAACCTTTGAGGCTTTTCCACAAAGTTGAATACCCACTTTTTTATCGGTAACTTTTTGTTTTGAATTATAAATAGCACAGGCGACCTCTTCATTTTTCTGTATATTCTGACAGTGTTCAGTAGTAGGTTCACTCAAAAAATAAAGATTCAATTTATCATCAATTACGTAGTACACAACGGAAACCCATAACTTATCATTCTTCGTGGCAATCGCCACAAGGTTTTGGGATTGAAGATATTCATGTAGGAGATGAAGTTTATGTTTCATATGCTGCGAAAAGGTTAATTTGACATATTATAACAAATATCCCCTTAATACTACTTGCTACACCGTATTAATACACTGTAGCGCTTTTGTAGTGGTGGCAATTAGAGAACGCATATTTCCTGTGACACACCAATGGATTTTCCTTCTTTTAGAAAGCTCTGTTTGCTTCCGAAGAAATTATGGGCAAGGGAAAGCACCGGCTCGATGCAGACATACATGTTATCATACTCACCCTTTCCGTCGGGGGCAGACCATAGCTTAACGTCTTCATATCCTTTTGTTTGAAGCCGAAACCTTCGCCCATCGGGAAACTGGATGGTGTTGCTTTTCCGTAACTTTCTTTGGCCGTTTATTTGTATCAGTTTTGTGATATCATACCCGTTCAGGCGGGTTCCTTCCCATCCATGGGGAGTTGACCAATAACTATGGATGCCTATGTTTACAGGAACTTTTGCACCTTGCGTATTTTCCACGACGACGGTCTGTTTAAATGAATCGGGATTGAGCTCGAATATCTGCTCTACATAGAGTTCCGCTTTGTATAAATCAGTCGCGGGGACGATACAAAACATGGAAAAATAGGTTTTGTCACTCACTTTTACCTGCCATTCGATAGTGCGAGGGCTTCCATGCACGGGCAGGCCATATTCTTTCATACCTTCCTGGTTAAAATTGGGAGCGCATACATGCGTATTTCTTTTTTTCCCGTCTTTCCGGACAAAAGTGCCTAAAACTAATTCTTTTCGATAGGAAAGTTCCTCGATACGTCCACCTTGAAGGTTGATAACAAGGTCCCAATTACGTGAGGAAAGATGTCTTTGCATAAATATTTGTCATTCCCGCGAAGGCGGGAATCCAGACTATAATTACATATTATATCAATAACTCGACCTCTTTGATATCCCTTACCCCTGAAAAAAGCATTGCCAGGCGATCAATACCAAGACCCATCCCCGCATATGTCTTCTTCCTCATTGTCTTTAATGCTGACATGAACATTTCGTCAATGGGTTTCTTCAATGCTTTTCTTACCGAGTCGGCATCCGTATTCTCTGTATTTCCATTCCCTATTTCCATGCCGTTGATATATAACTCAAACCGTTCGGCAAGATATGGCTTTTCTTTTTGCGCCTTGCAAAGAGGAGAAAAGCGAGTAGGGAAATCAACGAGAAAAAATGGCTCCTTGGGAAACTTTCTTTCAATTTTGTTTACAAATATCTGATCGAACACTTCCCGCGATTCATCCCACCCGCCTGTTTTTTTGAATAATGAATGTAATGATACCTTTTTCCACGGTGATATCATACTCGTTTTTAGATTGCTTCGGCCCCTTTGGCAACCTCGCAGGTTGCCAGGCTCCTCGCAATGACATATAGATTTGAGTTTATTTTGGATTGCTATGATAAGTTCTTCCGTGTCTTTCATGATCTTATGATAATCGGCATTTTCACGATACCATTCAAGCATGAGGAATTCAGGGAGATGTTGGGATCCACTGTTTTCAAGATTACGGAAAGACTTCCCCAGTGCAAAACAATTCCCAATTCCAGATGCCAACATGCGTTTCAAACTTCGCTCAGGTGATAAAGAAAGGTACCGCTTTTTTTCCCCATCAATGGTGCTCCAAGATGTTGTAAAAGGATGGAGATGAGACTCGATGGGCACCGCGTCATTGAGCACAGGAACAATGACTTCATGGAATTTTTTTGCATAAAAAAATGCCCTCGTTGCTTTGATTATTTCTTCACGGAT
>CAYINK010000120.1:0-3765 GCA_964364765.1 uncultured Gammaproteobacteria bacterium | reverse complement strand
ACCGTAACATCGCAGAAGTCACTCAAGAATCTTTACGGAAGAATATCGGGGTAGTTTTTCAGGATACGTTTCTTTTTTCGGGAACTATTATGGACAACATCCGCTATGGAAGAGAGGATGCAACCGAACAGGAAATAATTGATGCCGCCAAGATTGCAAATGCCGATGATTTTATCAGGAGATTTCCCAAAGAGTATCTTTCTCAGATTGGTGAACGAGGGGTCAAATTATCCGGTGGTCAAAAACAAAGGATTGCGATAGCCCGTGCCCTTCTCAAAGATCCTCCCATACTCATCTTCGATGAGGCAACGTCTAGTTTGGACAGTAAAGCGGAATATGAGGTACAACAAGCGCTCAATACTCTTATGAAAGGGAGAACAACTATCATCATCGCCCACCGTCTTTCGACTATCAGAAGTGTTGATCATATTATCGTCATCCAAAAAGGCCACATCGTCGAACAGGGCAATCCGAAGGATCTTGAGAAACAAAGTGGTGTCTATGCACAACTACTTACTTATCAAAAGATGGGCGCCGCCTCCGACGAAAAACTGAAGGAGTTCAATATTGGAGTAGAATGATGCTATGACAAACTTTCCTTCTTGTAGAAGATGTACGTTAACATTGCGGTGTGGAGGATATCACCTATATGTAATTGAACTTGATTTTGAGCTTATAAAAAACAGAAAATTCATGATTGCAAATCCACACTATCACAAGGGAATGGATTGTTTGTATGTGGGGTCAACTTCACATACCTGTGAGTGTCGTTTCAAACAACATCAGGAACACGCAAAAAAAGAGAGACTAGGATACGACTGTATGTGTGATGGAGTAGAAAAATTCCACGAATTTGTACGGGGCGGTGGACATACGCGGGGAAGTTATTATCCGGGAGTATATGGATTACGCCTACGTCCGGATTTATTTTTTAAGTACAATCCCCTCACCGATCAAAAAAATACCATGATGATGGAGGCAAAGCTTGCGAATATGTTAAGGTTTCAGGGTTTTGCCGTCTGGCAACATTAATCTTCTAGCTTGTTGTGATAGGCTGATAATGTATTATAATAGTGTTGTGGAAGGCAAAAAACCATACAATCAAAGCTATTTCAAGCAAAGGGTGAAGGAAATACCGAATGATCCAGCATATAAATTGCACGAGATGGCGCTTGTGGAAGTTATTATACCAGAATTCGGTCGCCTACCACATACTCGCCGAATTCTTGATATGGGTTGTGGACTCGGATTTATGACTGCAGAATTTGCACAATTGAATAGTGCTGAGGCTGTGGGGGTTGATCCATCAAGTTTTGCAATATCTTTAGCAAAAAAAGAGCACAAGGGAGTTAAGTTTTATTCCAAATCTGCCTCCTCATTTTCACGAGATATGTCTACTCTTGGGGAAGATCCGTTTGATATTGCTATATTAAATATGGTTTTACACTCAGTTGATGACGAGACAGCCTTGGCAATCTTGAAAGACGTCAATAAATGTTTAAAACCTGGTGGATTAATAGTGGTAGTTGCACCAACGCCGGAATGGTTAAGAAAAAAATTATGGGAATATGCATTTGATCAGGGTTGGGATAATATAACCGGACCACTTTGGATTCAAGAAATGCTTGCAACCCAACGAGTTGAACTACCACATAAAATACATAGCGAAAAAGACTACAAGCATGTAATACCTGTCTACCAAAGGTCTTATGCTCATTATGCCCACTTGTTTTCTATGAACAACTACGGTATTGAACGCCCCGTACGAGATTATCGTGGGAGGCTTATAGAGCGTGAATATTTACCCTGCATACAAGTTGCTGATTCCACAAGCTGTAATTATATGGCAGACAAAAAAGAACGGATAATAATTAAGAGCAGGGCTTTATAGAGGTTTTATTTGCTACAGTGTAACAATACGGTGTAGCAAATGGAATCCGCCTCGTCTCCGGCCGATCTTCAAGAAAAAAAATAATAGATGTTGTGGATAATACATCTTGACGAACCACTTTGCCGCTGTGTATAATTGTAATATTAATTATTACATTTTGTTACAACTATGAGAAACGTCATTAATATCTCATTACCACTTCCTCTCACCTCAATTGTTGAAAAAGAGGTAAAACGAGGAAATTATGCCAGTAAAAGCGAATTTTTTCGCTACATTCTTCGTCTTTGGATTGAAGGAAAACTCGTATTTGATCTTGATCAAAGGAGAAATGAGTTACAAAGTGGAAAGGGCAAACTTTTGAAATCCCTCGCCGATTTGAGATAATGAGAGTATTGTGCTTATCTATTACTCCTCAAAATTTGAAAAAGAGTATAAACGCTTGCCTCTCAGCGTAAAAAAACAGGCTGAAAATAAAGAGTCGCTTTTCCGCAAAGATCCTCATGACCCGTCTCTCAGAACTCATCAGCTTTCTGGAAGATTGAAGTCCTACTGGTCATTTTCAATTAACTATCATTACCGAATAATTTTTGACTTAGTAAGTAAAAATGAGTGTGGTTTCTTTCTGTAGGAACGCATGAAATTTACAAGTAATAAAAAATGAAAAAATTTCTTTTATTCATATTTTTTTGGACTGTTGTGTTATTTTCCCTTTATTGGTATCTCCTTGGACCGGTTGATAACTCAAAGGAAATAAAGATATTTACGGTCCCTCAATACCAGGCGGAATTTGATGTGATAAAGGAATTAAAAGACAAAAGATTTATAAAAAATGCCAATGCGTTTGAATTTTTGATGAATATGATTGCGCCAGGGAAAAGAGTTGAGTCAGGAGGATTCCGGTTAAGTGGAAGTATGTCCGCTCGGGATGTGTTATATAAAATTACCAGCCGTCCCGAACTGATGTGGGTAACTTTTGGAGGTTGTCTTCGTAAGGAGCAAGTTGGCGAAATACTTGCAGATGCACTTAAATGGAACGATGATGAGCTACTTAAATGGAATACGGTATATACCAACTCAAAACCCGAATATAAAGAAGGCGTTTACCATCCTGACACCTACCTCCTCCCTGTTGATGAATCAGGAGAGCAAATAGCTTCCCGACTCATCTCCCGTTTTAATGAAAAATTTACGCCTCTTGCCGATAAATTTGTTGCTCAAAATATTAGATGGACTACCGGTTTAAAAATTGCGTCCCTCATCGCGCGGGAGGCGGCTGGCAAAGAAGATATGAGGCTTATCTCAGGAATTATTTGGAACAGATTAGACATCGGTATGCCTCTTCAAATTGATGCGACTATGCAGTATACCTTGGGAAAAAATAAGGACGGTCGATGGTGGGGAGGGATTGATATAAAAGAAAAACAGAATGATTCTCCTTATAATTCATATATGCACAAAGGGCTCCCCCCGACTCCCATTTGCAGTCCGAATATCGATTATATTGAAGCAGTTCTCAATCCTGAAGAAACTCCTTGCTTATTTTATTTGCATGACGGAAATAAACAAATCCACTGTGCCAAAACCTATGAAGGACACGTGGAAAATATTAAAAAATATTTGAATTAACTGTGGAAGTCAAAGAGGTTCAAGCTAAACATATTTTGGTCAAATGCGGCATTCCCGGTATTGATTTTGTCATCAATCCCTATACCGGATGTTCGTTTGCATGTAAATATTGTTACGCCAGTTTTATCGGGCGGTTTGTAGGTAAGCAAATAAGCGACTGGGGGAATTATGTGTATGCAAAAGTGAATGCCCCCGAACTCCTTAAAAAAGACTTGAAGGTTTTTAAAAATAAAGGCACGGGGAAAGAA
>CAYINK010000119.1:0-3778 GCA_964364765.1 uncultured Gammaproteobacteria bacterium | reverse complement strand
TGTAGACTAGATTCCCGCCTACGCGGGAATGACATAAGGTTGTATAATCTCTTCTATGCATCGCATCAAAGAACTCGCCATAATTTTAATTATCATCGGTTTTCTTGCCTATCTCCCCTCTTTTTTTGGTGGGTTTGTATGGGATGATGAGGATTTTGTATATGCCAATACATACGTGAAAGAGTTTCAAATAAATAAATTTTGGAGTGAGAATGCTATAGCCGGACGGGGAAAAAATTCCAATTATTACCGGCCGATTCAGTTTTCAATGTATGCCTTGATTTACAAAGTGGCAGGGCCGAATCCGTTTGCGTTTCATGCGGTAGGGATAGTGCTACATATCATAACGGCTATAATGGTTATAATTGTTATAACTGCTATAACAAACTCTTCTTTTATAGGTTTTTTGACTGCGCTTTTTTTTCTTATCCATCCTTTACAAACCGAATCAATTAGCTATATGTCAGGCCATTCGGATCCGCTTTATGCTGTATTCTTTCTTTTATCAATATTTTTCTTCTTAAAAAGGAACGAACGGATGTTTTACAAAATATTGAGCGTTGTTTTTTTCATTCTCAGTTTATTATCGAAGGAACTCGCACTTATTCTGCTGGGGATAATAATATTAGTATTTCTTTTTGACATTAAACATAGTCATTTCGAACGAAGTGAGAAATCCAGCGACCAAAGGGAGCGCAATATCAAACACGCTTCGCTAGATTTCTCAGTCACTACGTTCCTTCGAAATGACATCTTACTTATATCTTTATACGCCTTAATTGCTCTCCTTTACCTCATTTCCCGCTTCACATTCCTCAAATTCTCAGACATTGCTCTTTTCTGGAAGGGAAACCCTTATGGAGAGCATTTTATAACACGGCTTGCGACGTTTTTTCAAAACTTTTTCACTTATCTTGGGCTTTTGATTTATCCAAAAAATCTCTTCATGGAGCGGGATTTTACGGTTAACATCGTTACCTCACTTTGGAATATGTGGACCTTTCTTTTCTTAGTATTGAATATGATGGTCCTTATGGTTTTTCTTAAAAGCAGGAATAATATAAGCGTTCGTCTCTTTTTCCTTTTTTGGATTGCCTTTCTCATCTCACTTTTGCCGTACACCGGTGTTTTTCTTTTAAACGGGATATTTTACGAACATTACATGTATCTGCCACAGGTGTTTTTTTGGGGAGGAGTTTTTTCACTAACTCATAAGTTACTTAAGAGACTTAAGGTACTTATATTACTTATGATTGTGTCTGTACTTCTTCTTCTCGTACGTTCGTATGCTCGCCAGTGGGAGTGGATTGACTCCGAGCGGTTTTACCGGCAAACCCTGTCGTATGCTCCCAAAAGTGTACGGATCATGAATGGATTGGGGATGAGTTTGGCAGAAAAAGGAAACTGTGAAGAGGCGATACAAGTTTATAAACAGGCGTCAATTCTTTCCCCTCGCACTCCAAATGTATACCATAATATCGCGAATTGTTATCTGAGTATGCAAAAGCCCGATGACGCAGAAAAATATTATTTGAAAGCGCTTGAGGTGGATCCTTCGTTTTCTTTTTCCTGCGTTTCACTTAAAAATATGAAACGACCCAAATCCTCTTGCATAATACCACAGAAGTATTAAAATAGATTTGAGAGAATGTGATGTCATTGCGAGGAGTCCTCCGAATCGGAGGACGACGTGGCAATCTCATTGCTTGAATAGATTGCTTCGCTGTAACATGATTGGCTCGCAATGACAATCAAGTTAAATATTAGGAGTATGATATAGTTGAAAGGTATATTTATATGAAAAAATTATTTGAGCTTATCAATAAAAATTTTGAGTTCTCCCAGTTTTTCCCTTCATTTCACTCAAAAGAAAAGAAGGATTGTCCCATCATCACGGTCTCCCGTGAAAAAGGGTCGGGGGGTAGACCAATTGCGTTCCTCGTTGCGAAAGAGTTAGGAGGCCAATGGACAGTATTTCACAAAGATATCGTGGAGGAGATTGCAAAAGAAACACGTTTGGAAAAAGAACTGATTGAGGAGGTTGATGAGGCTCAGATTCCTGTCATCACCCAATTGGTGGATAATATATTAGGGAAAAAATATCTTGACCTATCCAGTTACTACAAACATCTTATTCGTATATTATCAACCATCGGACAACGAGGACATGCCATCATCATAGGCCGTGGGGCTAACTTTTTGTTTCCTCAGGCTTTCAAAGTCCGCATCATCTGCGAAATGGAAGAGAGGATTAAAGGAGTGATGAAATATGAAAAACTAAACAGACGAGAAGCGATGGCCCTCATTGAAAAATCAGATCGGGAACGTGCCCATTTTACTCAATCATTGTTCCAACACGATCCCCGCAAAGCACACCACTACGATGTGATCATACGCACGGGGAAAAATCTTTCACTTGAAGACGCCGCCGCGATCATAGTCGACACGGCCAAAAAGAGGTTCTGCCTTTAGCATCTTCAATTACCAATACTACCAATATCCAAACTCCAATTTCCAATTCTCAATTACCAAAAATATAAATTTTGGGGATTCATTTTTTGGACATTGGTAATTGGTCGATTGGTAGTATTGGATTATTGGATATTGAAATTTGAAGATTAGACTTTTTCTAAGTCGATTCTTACTCCAGGAGTCATGGTGGAGCTCAGGTATGCTTGAAAGATATGCATCTTGCCGACTGCTTCAATAAATGCTTTTAAATTCTCGACGAGTTTAACATCATCATAAGAAAGCTTTCCTACCATCTGGTGAATGAGGGGAAATTTGGGTTCTGTCTTCCAGCGGAGAGTACTTTTTAAGAATTTTTTGGCGATTTCCTCAGGAGTGGACGAAATGGTTCCCGTTTTGGGATTGGGCATGAGGCCTTTGGGACCCAACACTTTAGCATATTTAGCCAGTTTGGGCATGAATGAAGGGTGAGTTATGAGGATGTCAAAATTCATCTTACCACTCTCAAGTTCGTTTAAAACAGCGTCATTCACGATTGCCACACGGACGGTTTTACCTGTTGCGTGGGGAAGTTCGACTTCGCCTCTCAGTCCTGTTTTCTCTACATTCATGTGAATCTCAACTGACTCATCAAAGCTTGTGTACTTCATCTTTTTTAGAAGGGCAACTGCCTCCTCAAGAGTATATTTTTTTGTCGAATCAACCATCTTTTTTGATTTTTGATATTTGGCACCTTTTACTTTTTTGACAACCTTTTTTGTGTTGCTCTTTTTTTCAACTTTTTTTTCGGACTTTTCGGAAGTTACTTCCTTTTCCTCCGTAGCCTTTGGCAAAGGAAGATTTTTCATAACCTTTTTCTCAGCGGCTTTTTCTTTCTGTTTTGCCTTCTGTTCTTTTTCAATCTCTTCAACCCCGAGGGTCCGTGGTTTCATTTTTCCCATATTTGTTTGTTTGTCATTCCCGCGAAGGCGGGAATCTAGACTAAAATTTCAAATTTTGTAATTAAAGACTGGATCCCCGTCTTCACGGGGATGACCTCACCTCCCGGCGGGTCATTTCTCTACATCTATCCCCATACTCCTTGCGGTGCCGGCGACTACTTTTTTTGCCGCTTCAAGATCGTCGGTATTCATATCCGGTAACTTTTCTTTGGCAATTTCTTCAATTTGAACTTTGGTAAGTTTGCCCACTTTTTCCGTATTGGGTTTGCCTGATCCCAATTTTAATCCTAATTTTCTTTTAATCATGGCGGTGACGGGAGGAAGTTTCGTGATAAAAGTGAAAGTCCTATCCTCAAATACGGTGATGA
>CAYINK010000118.1:0-3854 GCA_964364765.1 uncultured Gammaproteobacteria bacterium | reverse complement strand
TAAAAATTCAATTCATATACAAATTAAATTATTTATGCTATAATTAATACATGAAAATCCGATCTTTATCAGTTCTTTTTGTCCTCCTTCTTACCCCTGCAAAGGCGGAGTAGGTGTTGTATAAAAGAAAACACTAACCCGCCGGAAGGCGGGATTTTTTGTTATGGCAGAAAAAACAAATCACAAGACAATGCAAGCAGGAAAATTAGTACCTGAATCTGCATATAAAAGGTTCTTAGAATCAAAAGGACATTCGATTGAATTCAATCCAAAAACCGAAGGTGGTTTTGTGTGGGATACTAAGACTCATATACCCACTGCTTATGTGAGAAGCCCTTTTTGGAGGGCTCAGGAACGGGATACCGAGCTACATAGGGCTGACATCCGCCCCGTTTTTATACATGATAAAGAGGATGTTGCGGTTCAAAAAGTAGAAACAGGGGGAGAATTGGAATTATACGCGTGGGATCCAAACAAACAAGAAGCCGCGCCTATTATGGCAAAAGATAGTCCAGTCCCTGAAAAATTGAAGGCTATAAATAATGGAGAAGAACATTTTGTGCAGGAAGATTTTCTTTTTGAAGAACTTGAACCCTCAGCAAGGGAGATAGGATTTTCTGCAGAATTGGCAAATGCATGCATTGAAACAAACTTCCATCACTCTGCAGATCCTGTGCAAACAGCCTTGGCCATGGCTCATTCGTTAAAAAAAATGGCTATGGTAGTTGAGGAACAAGGTTGGAAATTGACACCTATTGCCGCGTTTCCTCATAGACCTTTTGAGCAGAGCGATATGAATCAGGATGATTATGTCCAACGTATTTCACATAAATATATTAAAGATCATAATATTCATCACTTTTTAGGTTCCTCTTTTCAAGTTCATGTGGAAATGCTCGATTTAGAATCTGGATTACAGGCAATAAATATGTACCAACAAGTTGCGCCATTGTTATATGCAATTTCCTTGGCGGGTCCCTTTCTCCATGGGCAAGTAAATCCAAATTTACAAAAAATATATCAATCAGATGATACAAATCAATCACGGTTAGACGATTCTGAATCATATGGTGCGTTAGCACATGATGACTGGATGTCAGTCCGTTATGCGTCCCGTTGGAGAGGTTCACCGTCGGGTGGTTCCTTCGTCGAGCCATTACCTACTAAAGCGCAAGACTTTTATGCGTTAGCGGAGCGTGGATTAAGAGATGATAGTCCCGATTCGGTATATAACATTCCCTCACCCGCTCGAGCCGCGGGACATCACCGTGATCGTGTGAGGATCGACATAGGACCGCATGGCACTTTGGAAATATCAAATATGGATACATTTGGAGGTAATGTACTCAAACTTGCCGCAGTGCAGGAATTCACCAAAGTATTGATGTGGAAACTGCAACTGTATGCAAAATCAGGACGAATGGGAGAATTATCAAAACAATTTCCGGAGTTATTTCCTCCCGAAGTGACAAAGGAAACGTTGCGAACTGCACATTTGAATAGTATTGAAGTGGCAAAACGAGGTGTGGACGCAGAATTACAAACTCCAAATGGTGGAAAAGAAACTGCTTGTCACCAATTTTCTCGATTATTAAGCTTTGTAAATGAGCCCATATCTGACCCTGGGCAAAACATTGAATATACTGGCCTGTCAAAAGGAATCATAAATGAACTGGTAAAAAGTTCATGGGTTCCATCGCGAGAAGACTATGAAGACTATACAGATGATGATAGGGTCGTCTCTATATCAGGATTTTACAAGAGTGGAATCGGAACTTTATCACATTGGCTAAAAAGAAGAGCTAATGATTTAAAGGCTTTGCGGGGAATGAACGACGAAGAAGCAATAAAAGATTGTATGGATGATCTTGGCACATCATATCATGAATTTTTAAACCAATTAAATGGTGATGTTAAAAATCTTTTTGTATAATTATTTATGCAAAAACAAGTTTCTGCCAAGTGTATAGATTGCCAAGGAAAAATAATTGTTACTGGTCCTTTAGATCTTGGAGCAGATGAATATTTCCTGCCATCACAAACTATGGCTAGAGCAAGTGGTAATGTGTATGGTTGGTGCGCTGATCACCACGGTGGATTTAAGAATCGCAAAGACAAAAATAAGCCGCAACATAGTAAGTTTGTTATTGTAGACAGTGATGATGTAATTCTTGGAATAATGAGAGCAACAACAGATGGTAGAGATGCAGCTTTTACGATAGAACACCATAGTATAGTTACCGAATTATTGAGAGAAGTATATGGAGGAAGTCCTGAGTATAAATAATCTTTTGAAAATCTCAAATAGTAATGTATAATATATCTATGATATCCCACAGAAAAAGCTATTTCTTTTTTTTTAGCTCGGTAATGAATAAAATTTTATCTTGAAACAAGAAAAAAACTTGTGAGATTTTTTTCACTATCCTGAAGATTTTCATCAACTACTTCAAAATTATAAATATTGGATAGTATTTTTGGTCCAAGGATATAAGTATTCTTATCTATTGTCCCTTTTGCCAATGCCCACGCGGCTTTTGCCGTATCCACTAAATCACCACTTCCTGACACTTGTTTGAGATCCACGTATTTTTTGGATAAGGTCCTTGCACACTGTTTAAGCACCTGAGGATGCGCCATAATCTGTTGGATTAGCGATATGGGGACGTCTTTTCGTTTCATTAAACAGTGAGCGATAGAAATAGCAAACTCATAGACGATTTTAAATTTATACCGAGCCATCGCATAGGTTGATTCATCAACAATCCCACCAATGGTGTTATAAATAGCAAATAGACCAAAATCTATATTCCCTTTATTGAGATTGCGTAATACTTTCTCTGTTGTATAGAGATACTTTACTTTATAATTGCCAATATTTTTACTTTTCACATATTCCATAAGTGCCGCCTCGTTAAAACTCCCCCGCCCTCCCTGAATACCAAAAATAATCTTCTTTGAATTCACCCTGCGGGGAAGTAGTTTGTTATACAGTTTGTCATAGGCTTTCCCGAGCTTAACCCTCATCCTCTTTGTGTAGTTATTGTAGTTTTGGAGATTCATAAATAACTCCCACGTGTCATTGCACGTCTGCTCCATCACTTCATGTAATTTTTCAGCGCCTTTCGTATCAATGGGAGTTGATTTAAATTGAAACTCTTCAAGAAGACGTCCTATAAAGTGGGTAACTCCTTGGGAATTTGCCGCCAATTTATCATGTTCTGCCGCCTTCATTTCAATTACCCGCAAACCTTTTTGAGAAAAATAAGTTTTCCAAAACAGATATTCCTCATCCGGTACCCGATATTGATCAATCATAATGGGAAGCCCCTTAAACCCATTCTTGCTACTATCCGGTCCAAACATCGGGTGTGTCAGTAATATATTTTGTCTTTTATATTTGATAAACCTATCAAATACCTTCTTCGGGTGCATCTTAACTGAAAGCACGTCTATAAGAATATTATGCTTTTGAATATAACTACGATGTTTTTTGATTAGAGCTGCAAATGCCGAAATGGGAACGCAGTAAAAAATAATATCTGACCTATATATTTCGGCAATATCTTTTTGTTCTCGATGAAAAATATTGATTTTAAAATCCTCTCCCAGTAATCGGTGTAATGTCTTACCAAATCTTCCGTATCCGATGATTGATACCGTTCTCATATGTTTTTAAAATACAATTTTATTTTCGATATATCCGAAGAAATACTTACTCGAATATATCTTTCTCCCTCCGCACCAAATGCGGTACCCGGTGTCACAAGTACGTGATATGTCTGAAGTAAATAAGTTACATATTCATTGGCATCTTTGTACGAGTCAGGTATACGAATCCAAAGATACAAAGC
>CAYINK010000117.1:0-3865 GCA_964364765.1 uncultured Gammaproteobacteria bacterium | reverse complement strand
AACTTGCCTCCTTCGGGCTTACGCCCGATGGTTTCAAGTAAAGTATTATGAAATTTGAGCTAATTGTTATAAACTTTTATAACATTTATAAATGTTATAATCTTTTATGAAAATCTCGTCGGTCAAAGCTCAAGAAATATTAGACAGTCGCGGAAATCCAACCATCGAATGCGTTACCACGCTAGAAGACGGATCGCAGGGTTGGGCTGGTGTGCCATCGGGTGCCTCAACCGGAAAATATGAAGCGGTTGAATTACGTGACGGTGATGTTAAACGATATGCTGGACTTGGAGTCTTGAAAGCTGTTTTAAATGTGAATGATTTTTTATCAAAAGTAGTGATAGGTCTTGATGCCTCAGATCAAAAACTTCTTGATGCGTCAATGATTGAAGCAGATGGAACTGAAAATAAATCAAAATTGGGTGCCAATGCTATTCTTTCCATTTCTATGAGCGCCGCACAAGCCGAGGCAGTCGCTGAAAAAAAACCTCTTTATGAATATCTGACAAAACTCAACCCCGATTTTAGCGGAGTCTATACTATGCCCGTTCCTGAAATGAATGTGATGAACGGGGGTAAACATGGCAACTGGGCGACGGATATCCAAGAATATATGCTCTTCCCCATTGGCGCACCTTCTCTCGCTGAAGCGGTGAGGATGAATGCTGAAATTTATATGCAAATAAAAAAAATATTGAAATCAAAAAAATATTCTATTGGAGTCGGTGATGAAGGAGGATTTGCTCCAACTTTTATCAGTAATGAGGAACCGTTTCAGATTATGAGTATGGCGGTAGCAAATGCGGGTTATACGCTTGGAAAGGATGTGAGTTTTGGAATAGACGCGGCGGCAACTGAGTTTTTCAAAGATAATAAATACACATTGAACAAAGAAGGGAAATCGGTAACGAGCGATGAATTGAGTAGCTTTCTTCTTTCACTTTCATCAAAATATCCCATCATCTCCATGGAGGATATTTTCGCAGAAGATGATTGGGGGGCATATCAGAAATTCATGACGACTTCCCAGGGAAAGATTCAAATTGTGGGTGATGATTTGTATGTGACAAATGTGAAACGACTTCAAAAAGGAATTGAGGAGAAATCTACCAACTCAATTCTTATTAAGCTCAACCAAATAGGAACTGTCTCAGAAACAATTGATGCAGTATTGTTAGCGAGAAAAAACGGTATGACCTCGATCATTTCTCATCGAAGTGGCGAAACTGAGGATACATTTATTGCAGATTTTGTAGTCGCACTTGGTACCGGACAGATTAAAACAGGCGCACCAGCCCGCAGTGAAAGAACGGCAAAATATAATCGCCTTATGAGGATTGAAAGAGGGCTTGGAAGCAGAGCAGTATACGCCAATTTGACTCTGGGTAAATAAAAGAGTACCATGTTGCTATGGTCGAACAGGAGCCAACCACCGGTATCATTTCAGAATTTATTTCCACGTTTGTTGATTTTATTCTCCTCCCCTTTCTTTGGCTAATGGGCGACGATAAAGATAAATAAAATTTATCAAAACGTATTCCAGAGCATCTGATTAGTTACCTCGTGATGATAAATAACCTCTCCCGTTTTGATGCGGTTCCCCAGGTTTTTCGGGCTCCGGTCTGCTACTAATTGTTTGTGCTCCACATATTTTTCCTTATTTGAATCTCCTAATATGTGACTCACAAATTCACTGCTCTTAAAAATTCTTATTGCGTCATAGATGTTATCTGGCAATAATCGAACTCTTTCTCTCTTATCCTCAGCTTTTTGGAGTCTCTTTCCCATTTGTATTGTCTTCAAAATGGAGAAAAGAACAAGATAAGGATTTGAGTCAGGCGCAACCGAACGGATCTCAATTCGTGAACTCTTCTCGTCCCCTACCGGTATCCGAATCATGGATCCACGGTCAATCGGGGAAACTTTGATTTGATTGGGAGCTTCAAATTTGGGATCAAGCCTTCGGTACGCGTTTACGCTTGAATTGAGAATGAGACAAAGCTCAGATGCATGATTGAGAATTTTTTCTATAGCCTCCCATGCAAATGAAGAAAGACCCTCGTTTCCATCTTTTTTATAAAAAATATTCTTTTGGTTTTTGAAATAGGAGAGATTCAGATGCATACCGCTTCCGTTTACACCCGTAATGGGTTTGGGCAAAAATGTTGCCGTCATGCCCATAGAACTCGCAACTTGCCGGCACACCAGTTTATAAAGCTGGATCTGATCCCCAATTCGTACTACATCGTCGTATGAGAAATTTAATTCAAATTGTGAGGGAGCTACTTCGGGATGATCTTTTTCATTCGAAAATCCCATAGCACGCTGTGCTTCCGCACTCCGGTCTATAAACATACGGAGCTTGTCAAGCGGGAGAGAATGATAATACCCTCCACTGGTTACCAGTTTAAATCCAGTGTTTGCATGATACTGTTGTTCAGTATTTATTCCCTCCATAAGGAACCCTTCGACTTCAACCGATGCATAGGGGGTAAGACCTTGCTTTTTTTGAATATCCTCAACTAACAGTTTGAGTTGTAATCGCATATCTGATTCATATGCTGTTTTGTTTCGGTTGAGAACGTCAGCAAACATGATAATTTTTCCCGGACCAAATACGTCAGAAGGTAGCCAACGAATGCTTGCCCAATCCACTCTGAGACGTAAATCAGACTCACGAAGGGCGGTAAATCCGCGGACGGATGAACCGTCAAAAGTAAGATTATGTGCAGAGTTCAAAAGAAATTTTTTGTCATAATCGATCATGTGAAATTTTCCTTCAATGTCAGAAAAACAAAGAGTGATTGCTTTTATATTTTTTTCTTTGAGAAGATATGAGCGATATTCCTTTTCAAGGGTAACATACGATTCCGCTTTAGCTTTTTTGGTGGCACGGATGTTCATCTCCTCAAGTTCATCATACGGAATTTCAAGAAATGTTCTGAGAGGTTTATCATTATTCATTGCAATTTTATGATAAATTTATTAATAATTAATATAAATGTTATAATAAATAATTTAATTGTCAACAGTAGAAAATGGCAAATATCCCGTAAAAACACGGTGACCAAAAAAAATCCGCAGCCTCCTGACCTTTTTCGAAAACAGAGACCGCGGTAAATTGAAACTTCTATATTTATTTTATAAAATCCAAATTCACATGTCAAGCATACTTATAGAAATTGACTTTAGCCTATCATTATGCTATGAATATGATTGGTTGAAAAAGGAACAATATTCTCAAAATCGCGAACTCCTCTTAAATCATGGCTATATGCCATGTATTTAATGTCTCAATCACGACGTGGAGTACCAGCAAAATACATTCAAAGACATTTTTGCGTTACTTATAAAGCAGCCAAGGTAGTAACAGATCGGCTATACGGGTATAGGCAACTTGGAAGATTGGGGTATTAACACGAATTAGTTTTACACCGAAGAGAATTCCGCCGTGGTGATGTGTATACACAGGATGTTAAGAATGTTTGATCTCATTTGATACACAAAATCATTGGGGTTTATTGTTCAGTTAGTCGGAAGCGCCTTCAAAAATATGCAGATGAATTTGCGTCTCGATCTAACTGTAGAGAAAGGATGACTCCTATGTTTGATTTGCTTTTAACACAAATCGGCTAGATTTTGCAGTTTATTCTTTGATAACCACTGCTCAATTTTCTCATTACCTTTTGGAGCAGTCAAATAATATAGTTCTTTTATCCTTTCTTCAATACTTTTTTTAACGATTTCCCCCTTGTTGTTGGAGAGTTGATTGTGCCTGTACAGTGTTTTGGTCATTTTTGATTGTTGGATAATAGGAATCTATTATATGTGTTGTTTCTTCTTCAGTCAACCTGCAAGAGACCCA
>CAYINK010000116.1:0-3867 GCA_964364765.1 uncultured Gammaproteobacteria bacterium | reverse complement strand
CGGTTCTACTGGCTATTTTTGCAAACTTCTCTTAAATAGTTTTAATCATAAGTGGTTTGGTGAAAAAGAGTGTGATTGTTGCCATCGTTGTAGGACTTCTTCTTGTCGTAGGTGTTTTGTATTTGATATCGGGAGTTTTTACCGGTAATGCTGTTCGAATTGGAAATTCTATAACTAAGTATCCTAGTTGCATTGATAGCGATGGAAAAAATTACAATGTTCGTGGGTCGATTACGTATGACTCGAAGACATTTAGCTGGACCACGTTGAAATATGATTGGGGCAAATATCAAGATTATGATTATTGTGGTTCTTCTTTGCAATTGGTAGAATTTGTTTGCTCGGGTAGTTATCGAAGTATTGTGGGAGTATCTTGTGTGAAGGTAAATGGTGCTGGATCAAAATGTGTAAATGGGGCGTGTACTGTTCCTGGTAAACCTTTGCCAACTCCTGCACCTACGCCGTTGCAAAAGAATGCAGGGATTTCTATCTTGCTTGTTTCTAGTGCTGACTTTCTTACAATGAAAATGGCAACTGTTGTTTTGGAGAGTAAGAATGGAAACGTGTATTCTTCTGTGCTCGAACGAGGTTCTAGTGATTCAGTAGTTTTCTATAAATTTTCTGGTCTTGCTGATGGGACTTATATTCTTAAGATGTCTGCTGCAGGTCATACGACGAGGACAGATAGCGTAAAGGTTACTTCTGGAAATGATGGGAATGTTCCTGGGTATCCTGATATGCTTCGTTATACTTTGTTTACATCAAGTGGGGGAGAAAGTACAGGAAATCCAACGGTTTGTGTGGATAGCGATGTAAATGCTACGTATCCAGATGGTAAAAACTTCATGCAGAAGGGAAATGTGGCGGTGGGTTCTGTTAAGATTGAGGATTATTGTACTGGTACTGATCCTGAGAGTATATTTCCGCATCGTCTTTTTGAGCAGATTTGTGTTGGCGGTAAAAATGCTACTATTGTGAAGCCTTGTTCTGAATTGAGGGCAGGATATGTTTGTAGCAATGGTGCTTGCCGATAATTTCTGATTGCATATTTTGAGTTGCAAGTTATGGTTTGTGAAGTCAAGTGAAAAGAATGTGCCTTGAACTGTGTTGCGCAAGGATAGAGAGCTGGATTGATGATACGTAGTTTTAAATAGCATTCTTTATTTTTGTCTCTATGGATAGGCAAAAAACTGCGCGGAAGAATCTTTTGCGGAAGAGCCAAGAAGTTAAAGGAACAGTTGTAAAAGGGTATGATTTCAATCAAGGAATAGATTATGAGAAGATTGTAAATAATTTTGCTACGATGGGGTTTCAGGCTACGCAACTCTCTAAGGCGATTGAGATAGTTAATGGGATGATTGCTGAAAAGGCAACGATATTTCTAGGATATACTTCAAATATGGTTAGTTCTGGATTGCGGGAGGTTTTTAGATATCTTGTGGAGAAAAAGAAAGTGCATGTAATTGTGACCACTGCAGGAGGGATAGAAGAAGATATTATTAAGTGTCTGGGAGATTTTGTACTTGGAGACTTTCGCGCTTCTGGAAAAGAATTGCGAAGCAAGGGGATTAATAGAATAGGAAATATTTTTGTTTCGAATAATCGATATGTAGTGTTTGAGAAGTTTATGCAACCATTACTTGAGGAATTGTATTTTGAACAGAAAAAAACAGGAAAGAATTTGTGCGGAAGCGACCTTATTTGGAAAATGGGGGAGAAAATTAATAGTGATGAGAGTATCTACACTTGGGCTTTTAGGAATAAAATTCCCATATATTGTCCTGCACTCGGAGATGGCGCTTTGGGAGACAATATTTACTTCTTTAGTTTTAAGCATCCTGATTTTTGTATTGATTTAGTAGAAGATATTAAGCGATTGAATAACACGACGATTGGATTGAAAAAAAGTGGTCTTATTATTTTAGGAAGCGGCGTTGTGAAACATGCGATTTTAAATGCGAATATGCTGCGCAATGGAGCAGAATATGCAGTTTATATTAATACTGCGCAGGAATTCGATGGTTCGGATGCAGGAGCATTACCTGATGAGGCTGTTTCTTGGGGGAAGATTTTACCTAATGCTCAAAGTGTGAAAGTGTTTGCGGATGCTACGATTGTTTTTCCGTTGCTTGTGGCGGAGACGTTTGCGAAGCGGATTTATAGCAAACAACTTTAATTTTCGTAGTTGTTTTGTTGTTTGATAGATGGGAAATCACATACAAAAATTACGATTATTAATATCTTGACCTCGCCAGTTAATTCTAAATATTAAAGGGATTTGTTGCCTCAATTAGTTGAAAGGAGGTCAAATCCCTAAATGAGAAATAACACAAGTTTTCATGTCGGTAATCTCATTCTGATAAATAAGGTAAACAGCAAATATAATCTTTTCGATAGTCTTTTTGCCCCGCTTAAGGGCAAAACAAAACATCTAATTGAATCTGTTAAGATGTTTGTCAATAATCGATTGGATAAATGTGCTGCGGTAAGTAAAATTCTTGAGGTTTATTCCGATGATTGGTTTGGATGCTTGGGCTTTGGAGAAAAGCCCAAGGAAAGAACAATGTATCGTGATTTGGAGAGAATAGGCACTAACTATAAATTTGTGATTGAAAAATTTCAGCAATTATTGAAAAGAGATTGTCTGATAGATTCCATACAATTTATAGATTTTTCTTCGAGTTATTTTGAAGGAAATAACTCTGAGCTTGGAGCTCTAGGGTATTCGAGAGATTCTCAACCCGGAAAGAAGCAATTAGTTTTCGGAATTTCCACAGGCATGAACGGAGTTCCTTCTGCACTGACGGTGCAGAAAGGAAATGTGCAGGACAAAGAACACATGAAATTTATGATGAAAGTTGTTGGTAAAGTACTTGAAAAAGGCAGTTTAGTGATTTTTGATTGTGGAGGAAATACCGCGGATACCAAAGAAAAGATTATTGATTTGGGATTCAATTATCTCACTTTAAAGCAGAGGTACAAGGAAGTTTATAAAAAGTACATTAAATTGTATAAATCCTCGATAAAAGAAGTATTTTATGTCAACGGCATAAAATACAAATGTATAAAAGTAAAAGATGAAAATGTTAAATACATCTTTCATTCAAAAAGCCTTTATAAAAAATTGCACAAGACTAGAAACAATAAATTTCAAAGAGATTTATTGAAAGGAGATAAAATTCTCTCTAAGATAAACAAAGGAAAACCAATCGGAGAGTATATTTCCCGAAAGGGAAATATTATTTTGAAGGGAGAAGTTCAAACTTCCCTTTCAGAAATTATTAATCCATATATAACTGGTCTTGAAGGATATTTTATTTTGGAGAGTTCTGTCGATGATGAATCCTACAAGATACTGAAGCTTTACAAAAATAAAGATTTTGCAGAGAAGCTTATCAGAAATATGAAAGAAGGAACTGAGCTTAGACCGATAAACCATATATCAAAAGAGGCAATTATTGGGTATATGGTGATTGTTTTTCTCGCAAATTGCATTGTTCAATTGTCACATCTTTTGAACAATAGTAACGTCGATAAAAATCTCAAGTCACTCAAAAAAACTCTTAATTGTCTGACACTTACAACTATTTATGACCATGGTTTGTTCAAGTTTAGTGTTTTATCGAATATTTCAGATGAGATTCGGGAAATCTTAGGCAATTCTTTGAAGGAATTCAGCGAAAAACCGCCAGATTGGATATAAAAATCCAACTGGCAGAACTTATAGTTTTACAGATTTAGCGATAGCCAGATGGCGAAGTCAAGCTATTAATAAACGTTTCCAACACTCATTCGAGAAGACATCCCTAATATTTAAATAACCTTCTTCGTTTCAAGTTCTAAGCGCTTGTAGTTTAGTGGTAGAAC
>CAYINK010000115.1:0-3940 GCA_964364765.1 uncultured Gammaproteobacteria bacterium | reverse complement strand
TGACTGATATAGTCGGACTTGAGGATTTTTCAGGCGAAATGGACTTTAAAATTGCAGGTACCAAAGACGGTATCACCGCAATACAGCTTGATGTAAAGAATAAAGGTTTAACCGGAAAAATGATAAAAGACATATTTGAACAAGGTAAGAAAGCACGTCTACACATCCTTGACGGGATGAAAAAGGTCATTGAACAGCCAAGAAAAGACATTTCCGAATACGCGCCAAAAGTGGTGATCATCACTCCTCCTCAAGACAAAATCGGAGAAATAATCGGGCCGGGAGGAAAAAATATACGGGCTCTCATCGCGCGAACCGAAACGGAGATAAATATAGGTGATGATGGGAGAGTCACCATCAGTGGTTTAGATCGAGCTAAAGTAGCCGAAGCAGTTGAGTCAATTGCCAATATCACCCGCGAACTTCAGGTTGGGGAAGTTTTTGACGGAGTAGTCATGCGCGTATTACCTTTTGGCGCATTTGTCGAATGCTTACCCGGAAAAGAAGGCATGGTGCATGTTTCCAAGATGGGGAAAGGCTTTGTGCGGGATGCCAGCAAAGTTGTGGAGGTCGGCCAAAAAGTGAAGGTAAAAGTGTATCAGGTTGACTCCCAAGGACGAGTGAACCTTGAGATGATATAAGAATCATGCTATTATAAAAGATATGGCACGAAGAAAGTCCCTAATAAAGATCCCTTTTGTAAAGGTAAAAATAAATAGCAAGACGATTTTTAACATCTTGGGCTTTTTTCTCATCGCACTTGCCCTCATCCTTCTCATCTCCTATGTGAATCTTTTTTTTCCCGCGTTAGGCGGTGGGGGAGTACTCTTGAAACGGGTGAATGAGTTGCTTATGGAAAAGTTTGGCGGTCTCTCCATCCTCCTTCCCTTTGTGGTATTGCTTTTTGCGGGGCATTTTTTCAATACCAAAAAATTACGATTCATCAAACCCAATATCACCATTGGCATAGGGACAATTTTTATATCACTTTTCGTCCTTTTCCAAACCGGCACCTGGGGGAAGCGATTATTTGAACTTTTAGCTCTTTACATATCAGGACTTGGCACTTTTTTTGTCCTGCTCATATTATTTGTCATCGGTCTTATTTTGTTTCTTGATACTTCAATCGATGTGTTTCTGTTGGGAGTGTTCCATTTGGTAAAAATGGTAATAGGCTTTTTTAAAGAATATGTTTTTAAAGGGTTACTTAGTCGGGGGATCAATAAGAATAATACAAAAAAGGGAGACAGCAACGAACAAGAGTTTATAAAAGATCAGCACATATTTGAAAAACCAAGCCTTAAAGCTCCCCCCACCGCAACTATCCGTCCTATCGGTTCCACATCTTCTTCAAGTAGTAATAAGGACTTTGTCGTCCAACCCTTAAATCAAGTTGCCTCATCAACTTGGGTATTTCCCCCCTTAAACCTTTTAACTGATGTCAAACAGGCGGAGGCTGACCGTGGGGACGTGAATAAGAATGCTGATATAATCGAAAAAACACTGGACAGCTTTGGAATCCGAGCGCGCGTTGCCGAAATCAATTATGGACCTGCAGTTACCCAGTATGCGCTTGAAATCACGCAAGGAACTAAACTTTCTAAAATTACCTCACTATCAAATGATTTAGCCCTCGCTCTTGCCGCATCCACCGGTCAGGTAAGAATTGAAGCGCCTATTCCAGGTAGATCGCTCGTTGGTATGGAAATCCCCAATAATCGACCGCAGATTGTCACCCTTAAGAGTCTTCTTGCCGACCCTATTTTTACCAAAAACAATGATCCACTCCTGGTTCCTTTAGGACTTGATGTATCGGGAAAACCCGTGGCGGCTAGCATATCAAAGATGCCTCACTGTCTTATTGCCGGTACCACCGGTTCGGGTAAGTCGGTCATCTTAAACGCCTGGATCAGCACTTTTCTTTTCCGTACACGTCCTGAGGAGTTGCGACTTATTTTAGTTGATCCCAAACGAGTTGAAATGATGTCATATAACAATATTCCCCATCTCATGACCGAGGTTATAGTCGACACAGAAAAAACACTATCGGCTTTGAGATGGACAGTTGGAGAGATGGAGTCCCGCTATAAATTGTTTGCCTCCGCCGGCGCTCGAAATATCGTAGGCTATAATCTTCTTGAGGGTATTGAAAAAAAGCCCTATATTATATTCGTTATTGACGAGCTGGCAGATCTTATGGTATTTGCTCCGGGAGATGTTGAAGCTTTGATTACACGAATTGCACAGATGGCACGGGCGACCGGCATCCATTTGGTACTTGCAACCCAGAGTCCAAGGGTGGACGTTATCACTGGTCTTATCAAGGCAAATATACCTACTCGTTTGGCATTCAATGTTTCCTCCATGATTGATTCACGTGTTATCATCGATATGCCCGGAGCAGAGAAACTTCTGGGAAAGGGGGACATGTTATTTTTACCCCCCGATCAAGCCAAGCCACGACGTATTCAAGGTCCTTTTATCACCGAAAAAGAGGCGTCGCAACTTGTTAAGTTCATCCGTTCCCAAGGTCCTGAAGTTCATTATACAGAGGAAATAACTGAAGGGTCTAACGAATCTATTGGTATACCGGGTGGCTTTAATATTCCAGGGAAACCCAGCGACCGTGATCCGCTTTTCAATCAGGCAATACAAATCATTTCCTCCTTTGACAAAGCCTCGGCATCATTATTACAACGTCGACTCAAAATTGGATATGCCCGTGCGGCACGCCTACTTGACGAACTTGAAACTGCAGGACTGGTGACTCCCGCAGAAGGCTCAAAGCCAAGGGAGGTCATCAAAAGACCGGTACAACAAGATACGAGTCCTTTAGATACACAAACGGTTAATTAAGCGAAAAGCCTGTGGGGAGAAGGTATGATAAAAGACCTGCTACGGTTCTTGGGACCTCACTTGGATAAAGGCCGATTTGACGCAATTCTTTGGCTTCTCTCTCTGGGATATCTAAGGATTTTAACGCATCAAGTAGTACCAGCGGATCAGTTTTTTCATCAATACACGCAGCAAAATACCAATTAACTAACGTGTGAATAGTATGTTTTTCCCATGTTTTGTCTTGAGGATATCCAGTTTTTTCCGCAATACTGCCCAAAAATTTATGCAGTCGTTCTTCTGAGTTGATTATTTTTCCCAGGTTCATTGTGTCGAGGAGACCATGAGCGTAACTTAGAATGATGCCTAAATATGGATTGGCCGATACTAGATACAGCCTATCGCTTAACAGTGGTACTAATAATTCTTGAATGTTATCCTTTTGTTCCTTGACTGCACCTTCTAATTGAGCTCTTATCCGAGCCTTCTCTGCAGGAGGTACGTTTACATATATTTTCATATTGCCCATAGAATGGACGACGGCTTCCAGTGAATCCTCTCCAAAATACCTTAAAGAAGATGACCAGTGAGACATAAACAAAGTAATTGCTCGAGTACCCTCAATAGCAGATTCAGCAAAATTTGAAAAATATCCGCGATGTGGACTTACCTTTCCCTTTTCAACTGCCATATGATAAGCAATTTCTTCCCACCCTTCTTCTTTTTCCTGGAAAAAGCTTCTTACCATAAGTTGATTGTCAATATATGGAGGATTGCCGCCCTGTAGGATTTCACCTACCAATATCATATCTGCAGATAGTCCATCATTGAGATATCGAATATCTTCTTTTTCTTCTGTCTTGGTCCGAGCCAAATCGGCCATACTGATTTCCAGTACCGTTGATCCATCATTTGCATGTTTAAAAACAACATTATGAAGAGGTCGTTTTTCGGTTTTTCCGATGGGGACCGTTATAATTTGAACCAAAAATTCACCCTTTTGTCTTTCAAATAAAACTCCATTTGTATAAGTGGTGTTTATTTTCTGCCAGTTAGTCTCACTTAAATAAGCATCAATTATTTTCGGTATTTCCTCGTCATGGGC
>CAYINK010000114.1:0-3943 GCA_964364765.1 uncultured Gammaproteobacteria bacterium | reverse complement strand
TGAAAGAAACGGATATTATTGAGGAAAAAAATAATATCATGAACAAGAAAACAGAAGTACGCACGAAAAGCGTGTGATTTTTTGATGAATTTGCTATCATGATGTTATGGATGATAATAATCAAAATGGGGGGAAAAGTCAATTTGAGACAGTTCCCGTCGGAAATACCGAACCAAGCGCTTCTCCAACCGACCTCAAGCCCGAAGAAATCGCACCTGATGTGGCCACAACTGAAGATGTTATGGCGGGTGGAGCTATTCCTGAAGTGGTAGCCTCCGGTGAGCCGATGGTATATGAAGAAAATAAAGCTAAGTACATCATCATGGCGGTTGGAGTATTATTTTTTATCATCATAACCATATTTATTTTTTCTTTACTATTAAAACGAGGAAAAGGAACGACTCAGGCAAAAGAGATATCTCTTTCTTACTGGGGACTTTGGGAGGAAAAAGAAATGATGGATCCGGTGATAAAACTCTATGAGCAAAAGAATCCCGGCGTCAAAATCATATATGAAAAAAAGACACCACAGGACTATCGTGAAAAATTAATAGTCCGGAGTCAAAAAGGACAGGGGCCGGACATCTTCCGCTTTCACAATACGTGGCTTCCTCAGATGAAGGAAATTACTGCTCCCCTTCCTCCTGAAGTAATGACGGGAGCCGAATTTGAGAAGACGTTTTACCCGATTCACCAAAAAGATCTTAAGATAGGTAAATATTATTATGGCCTCCCTCTTACTGTCGACGGACTTGTGTTGGTATATAACGAAGACTTATTTAAAAAAGCCGGTATCAATACATCTCCCACCAACTGGGACGAGCTCATTGAGGACGCAAACAGGATACAAGTCCCCGGAAAAGAAGGGGAAATAATTACGGCTGGCATCGCAATCGGAACCGCCTCAAATATTGAACACTTTTCAGATATTTTTGGATTGTTGTTAGTTTTAAATGGGGGAGACATTATGAAACTCGATGAGCCGGAGGCAGTGGGAGCTTTGGAGGCATACCGCCGTTTTGCCGAGGCTCCAAACAATACCTGGAGCGAGGCACTTCCAAACGCAGTATCAGCCTTCATCCAACAAAAGGTTGCCATGATCATTGTTCCCTCCTGGGAAATTTTGACGATAAAGGGGACTGACCCCGATTTGAAACTGAAAGTGGTGCCCATTCCTAAACCTCCCGGAGGAAAACAAGCATCCCTTGCCACCTATTGGGTGGAGGGCGTTTCAAAGATGAGTAAAAATCAACTGGAAGCATGGAAATTTCTTAAATTCCTGACGGAGAAGGATACCATGACCAAAATGTACGAAACTCAAAGCGCGACACGGTTGTTCAGTGAGCCTTATTCACGGGTAGATTTGGCCAGTCTCATCATACAAAATGAATATACAGGAGCGGTCATAAAACAAGCCCAGGACGATGTCTATATTTCACTTCCTCTTATATCCCGTACCTATGACAATGGCCTCAATGATGAGATAGTACGATATATTGAGAATGCGATCAATGCCTCCATAAAGGGTGTATCTTATAGCGAAGCATTACAGACTGCAAAAAAAGGGGTTGACCAGGTTATTGGGCGTTACAAGATTGAATAGACATATGCTAAAATGAAGTATGAAGCTTCCTTTTTTTTCTGACAACACACCTCCCCGTGATTATTTTTTTGGCCTTTTTTTGAAGGAGAACAAGGGTATCGGATACATCATGACCGGAGTCAACAAGAAGCTATCTCTCGTTGCCAAAAAGGAGTTTGCGTATACCAACGGTTGGGAAAGTCTTACTCAAAATGTTGACGATGTCCTTTTCAAACTGGAAAATGACACCAAATGCAGAATTGAAAAGACTATTTTTTTTCTATTTTCTCATCTAGTTGACAGCAAAACCAAAGAAATAAAAAAACTATATCTTCAAAAAATAAAAGAACTCACCAAAAGTATTGAAATAAAACCGATCGGCTATATAGAGTGTTACGAGGCGGTTGTTTCATATTTGCAAACCAAGGAAGGGACCCCCCTCACCTCTATTCTTATCGAGCTTGATGATACCAACATTGACATTTTCATCTATAAAGGCGGTCATAAAATGCACAATTATATAGTTGCCAGAACAGACAATATCATTGATGACCTTCACTCAGTATTAGATGATGTAGGAAAAAATACGCTTCTTCCCAACAGAGTTATTTTATATAACTCCTCGGGACTTGTTGAAGAGTCAACGAAAATAATATCACATAAATGGAGTTCCAACTTATTTGTGCAACTGCCCCGAGTTGAAATATTGAAGGAGGAACATATATTTGAAGGATTATTGGCAGTATTTGAGGAGCAAGTTTATCGGAGCGTTCCGGCTTCTCAGACTACCCTTACCAAAGAGGAGCCGAAGGAAGTCTTGGGTTTTATGGTCGGTCAAGATGTAGGGGAGAGTGTCGTCAAACAGAACACCCCTCCCCCATCTCCAAAGAAATTTTTCAGAAATTTGAAGATTCCCTCCTTTACCCCAAAAGGGGGTTTTAAGAAGCAATATCTCTGGGTCCTATTCGCGATTTTAGGAATAGGAGCCTCACTCTTTCTCTTTGAGTTTTATCTGCACAAAGCTACCGTGACCGCGACTTTTGCCTCATTTCCGATTGAGAGGAAAGTAACCACAAACGGGGTCTTTGATCAAGCAAAAGATGGATTCCTTACGGTTCAATCAGCATCCTCATCAGTTGCCATGAAAGATGTAAAAATAACGACTGGCAAGCGGGACATAGGGGAAAAGGCAAAGGGAGAAGTTACCCTCTATAATTTTGATGACAAGGATAAAGTTTTCAGTAAAGGAACGATCATACAACTTGACAGCCTAAAGTTCACAACCGATGATGAGGTCAAAGTTGCATCATCCACCCTGGCAAGCGATGCCTCGGCCAAATTGCCGGGCAAGTCAAAAGTAAAAGTGACCGCACAAGATATCGGTACTGAGTCAAATGTGGACAAATCCAAACGTTTTAAAATTGCAGACCTGTCTCAATCAATTTATTTTGCCATGAATGATGCATTCCTCTCGGGTGGGACACGGAAAGCAGTGAGAACCGTCTCCAGTCGCGACCAAGAAGACCTCAAAGCCTCACTTTTACAAAAAGCAAAAAATCAACAAAAACAGGAAATTTTAAAAGCACAGAATAAACAGGTAACTCTTCTCGATTCTCTTATGGATTTCCAACTGACTGATATCAAATTTTCAAAAGAACTGGGGGAGGAGGGAGAAAATCTGTCACTTCAGGCAAAAGTGGTAGCAAGATATTACTATTTCGACACCCTTCTTATGAAAGAGGTTCTTAAAAAAGAAGTCGGAAAGGATATTCCTGCAGGGTATAATCTCGAAGATAAAAATTTGGCATTCCAGATCGTTGATGCAAAAAAAGAAAAAGCAGGAATAACAATCAATCTGAGCATAAAAGCAAAAGGGACAAAAAAAATTGACGTCAAGAATATCTTAACTCAAATACAGGGTAAGCAGGTATCATCTGTTGAAAATCTATTGAAGTCAGAGTATGGAGCAAAATCAAGTAGTGTTGAAGTCCAGCCCCCCCTCTTTTTTATCAAAGACATGCTTCCTTTGTTTGAAAAAAACACCACCCTTACGATTGAATCGCCGTAGTCTATATTTATGCCACTGCACGTATATCTCAAAAAAAATAATTCATTGAAACGAAGGGTTGTGAGCCACTTTTCCTATATATCACTTATATTGGGGATGCTTTTGATGTTTTGGTCTTTTTATCCGGTCATATCATTTGAGTTGTATTCACGTCTATTTATGCAGTCAAATACCGTGTCCCCCGTTCCCACAACTGATAAAGTTTCTTCATTAAAAGAAGCGGGTTCAACACTGGGAAGTTATGATGTATATTCAAATAATTTAAGATATTTTACCCCGGCACGTTTGTGGTT
>CAYINK010000113.1:1237-3971 GCA_964364765.1 uncultured Gammaproteobacteria bacterium | reverse complement strand
CGTCTGCGCCTTTTTCGTGTTGTAATCATCTTTTTTTTCATTTAATTCCGATGTAATTTCCGCAATTTTCGAATGGAGTACCCGTACTTTGACCGGGTCTCCCGATTTTTCACTTTCTTTTACCTCTTGGGTTAATTCAGCAATGCGCGTTTCTAGTGAGCGGATATTCTCAGGGAGCGAAAGAAGAGGAAGTCGGACAGCCGAGGCCGCCTCGTCAATTAAGTCAACCGCTTTGTCCGGTAAAAATCTATCACCCACGTATCTTTTGGAAAGTTTGACCGCCGCTTCAATTGCGGAGTCGGGTATCTGGACCCGATGAAACGCTTCATACTTTCCCTTTATGGCTTTCAACATTTTTATTGCCTGCTCCTCAGTAGGTTCAGGTACTACAATGGGTTGAAATCTCCGTTCAAGCGCGGGATCTTTTTCAATATATTTGCGGTACTCGGTTAAGGTGGTTGCACCAATCAGTTGCATCTCACCTCGGGACAAGGCGGGCTTTAAAAAGTTAGCGGCATCCGATGACCCCTCTCCTCCCCCTGCCCCCATAATATTATGAATTTCATCGATGAACAAAATAATCTGTCCTTTATTTGCTTTCACTTCGTCAAGAAGATTTTTCATCCGCTCTTCAAACTCTCCCCGGTGCGACGCACCCGCTAACACTGCCATAAGATCAAGGGATAAGATGCGTTTATTAAGGAGTGACTCAGGAACTTGTTTGGCTACAATCTTTTCAGCAAGTCCTTCAACGATTGCAGTCTTTCCAACGCCTGCCTCACCGACCAGAGCGGGATTATTTTTAGATCGTCGAGAAAGTATGTGAATCACTCGCTCAATAGTCTCATACCGTTCAACTACCGGATCAAGTAAACCTTGTGCGGCTTTTGCAGTCAAATCGATAGTATATTGTTCTATACTGCTTTTTTTCTTCTCGGCTACTTTTTGATCCTCCATGAGCCCTTCTTTTTTTCCCACAATTATTTTATTTAGATCTTCTTTTTTCAATCCCAATTTTGAAAGAACCCGCGCGCCAATCCCCTCACCTTCTTCATACAATGCAAGAAGGAGGTGTTCTGGTGAGATAAACTCAAACCCCAGTTTGCGTGCAACGACGAGTGAATTATCCAGGACTCGTTTCAATCGGGGAGAGTTCTGGGGAGGATTTAATTTATTACCTCCTCGTTTATAGAGCGGGGCGATTTCTGTCTCAACCAACTGTGGTTGTATTTTTAATTCCGTGAGAAGCTTATAAATCTCCCCGTCTGCGAGTAAACCATGAAGTAAATGCTCACTATCAATAAATTCATCTTCCAATTCTTTTGCTTTTGTTTGAGCCGATAAAAATACACGGTTGGATCGTTGAGTCAGATGTGTCATGAGGTCTAAGGCCGCTCTCTTTTGAGCGTCGATATTTGAGGTTAAAGGTTTTGTTCCAATGCCGGGTGGAGGCGCAGGAGGTTTTACCGGTTGGTTGGGTGACGTCGGTGGTGTAATAACAGGCTTAACTGGTGGAGGAGATGAGGAATTTACTGATGCAATAATATTGTTGATATTTTTTACTTGAGGAGACGCCCCACCTGCGCTTGCATTTTGAGTTGGTTTTTTTATAAAATCAAAGAAGCCTGCCATATTTTTCATTATGATGAAAAGTCGGACAGTTGTCAACTCTATCCATGAATAATTCAAAAAAATATTTAGCCATCGGTGTATTTATTCTTATTTTTATATTGATAATATTATCCCTCCTCCAATCTTTAACTGCACCGAAAAATAGTTTTCCTAATTCTCCTTTCCCAACCTCCGTTTCGACAAATCAATACTCGGGCGGATCTTTTCGTACAGGGAGCACTTCATCTTTGACTAATCAAAATATAAATAATTCAATCAATTCTAATTCGATCGATCCAACAGAAGAAAGAGCTTTTGCTCAGATGGATGAACTGAAAAAAAAATTACCAATCGAGACAGCCGACTTTATATTAAAATATGCCCCCAACTTGGATAAGTTAGTTGTGACAAGAAAAACTCCTTCAGCCGATCAGGCTTTTTCCTCCTTTGCCAAGGGGAAAAGTTACCCCCTCTTGGTTGATAATCCAAAAACAACCATCATCTCAGATAAAACCATGGAAGAAGTACAGACCCCCTATGCAACTAAAAGTCCAGAACAACAGTTGGGAACCATTGTTACACTTTTTAATCTATTATTACAACCGCCTGTTATCAACACTCCTCCACCTCCTTCTCCAACCCTAATCCCGACTATTATTATCCAATCGTCATCTTCGAGTCAGTCATATCAATCATCGTCAAGTCAATTTTCAACTGGATCATCCAGTCAAAATGGATATGTGTATTATTCCCAGTGCCAAGGCCAGTATGATTCCTATCCACTTGCCACCGGATGTAATGTATGTCAGGCGGGATGCGGACCGGTGACTGTGTCGATGATATTATCAAGTTACATTGATCAAAAATATACTCCTCCCGAGGTGGTTGAAATATATAAAGCAAACGGGTGGGCCGCATGCGGTACGGGCTTAAGTTATGCAAAGAGTGTGCTGACGAGTCGCGGAGTTAAAACGTCGGATTACATCGTCCCCTATTCGGGATATGAATACAGTATTGAGGAAGTGCGGGATGATTTTAAATCATATTTGGACAATGGTTGGACCATATTTGTCTTGGCTTGGTTTAAACCGAACCAAGGGTACGGTCATTATTTTTGGATTAC
>CAYINK010000113.1:0-1137 GCA_964364765.1 uncultured Gammaproteobacteria bacterium | reverse complement strand
ATGAAACCAGAAATAAAACTCTACTACGTCATCCCTGCTATCTTTTTAGTTATTCTCGTTGTTATGATTTTATTAATGCCGAAAAATAAAAGCGAAACGCCTGGCGTCGTGGCACCTACCCGAAGGCCTCTTCCCACCCGTATTCAACTTGACGAAAAAACGGTTCCACTCCGTGCACCCACCCTTATCCCTCATCCTAAAAATGGTACCGGAGTATCCGATGAGCAAAATATTCCAAAAGAGGAAACCGACCTGGCAACCCAAAAAAGAGAACTTCGGAAAAAAACTCCCCTTACGCTGTCGTCTTTTACCATGACATTCGATTTTTCTACCGATCAATTTATGGTTGTTTTGAATGAACCAAAAAATAGTAGTCAAACCACTTTCAACGACTGGCTCAAAAAAAATTATCCCTCCATTCCACTAGATAGGTTTAGTTTCAAGTAGGTTTTCTCTAGAGAAGTTGTTTGATTTTTTCTTTTAGGAAAGGAATATCGTCCGTTATTGTCTTCCATACGACTTTAATATCCACTTCATCATATCCATGGATTAAGAAATTCCTCATCCGGACAGCTTCATTAATAGGAAAATCTTTATTATTTTTCAAAAAATAATCAGAGATCTTATTTGCCGCTTCACCAATTATCTCAAGTTGCCGAATGACCGCATCTTGTCTCATATCATCACTTTGAAAATTCTCTAAATTAATACCTTTCATATATCTATCAATCTTATCAATTGCATTCCATATATCCTTTAGATAAACTGAGTCATCTTTTTTCATAAAGAGTTATGAGGTCTTTTAATATGTAGCGTTCCAGACTTTTTTTTATATTATCTTGTAACACAAGATCTACTTTTCTTTTGAATAACTGTTCGAGTTGTGCTTGAATTTTCCCAAGTTGAAAATATGACTTTATTTCTTCAAAATTGACCAGAATATCTACATCGCTATCTACACTCTCTTCACCACGCGCATGAGATCCAAAAATACCAAGATACTTGATATGTTCTTTTTCACATACTGACTGTATTTGCCGTTTGTCTATGATTTTATTCATGGTTATAGTATAGCATTTTTATGTACTTTAGTTGTGCTTTCTAATGTTTACTTTTATAGTACAATGAAATTATGTT
>CAYINK010000112.1:0-4008 GCA_964364765.1 uncultured Gammaproteobacteria bacterium | reverse complement strand
GAGATGCCGAAAAGTAGTTTCAGCTTTATTGGGGGAGCAACGCCTGCAAAGGAGACTGACACGGCAGAAAGTGATAAAACTGATGCGGGTAGTGATCGCCTTTGGGGTGCTGTTGAAAAAGTTACCCTTGAGCTTGATGCGCGTCCAGGGAGCCAGGTTGAGCTTTCAATAGATAGGCTCTGGGCTGAAAATAATGAAACATATAAAAAAGAACTTTTGACTAAGAGCTATGACATGTTATCTCCGCGCGTTTGGAATAATAAAAGCTATATAAACGCGTGGTCCATGGGAGCAACCCTCAGTCTTATTAATAAAGTTTCGGGAGTCCGGAATTTTACGTACACAGCTAAGATTATCCCTCAAAAAGCTGGATCATTTGGTATTAATGCCCGCACAGATCTGGACACCCTCTATGGGTATTATCTGGACTTTGGAGGTATTGGGACCGGTTCATGGAGACTATATAAATACGGAAAGGTGGTAAATGATAGTCCCGTTACTGAGTTAGACAGTGGCGGTATTGCTAACTTTCTCATTGAGGTGGATCAACCATTATGGTTACGCATCACCGCCTCGGGTAACTCAATCGCAGGATATTTATCCACAGATGGTACGAATTTTACTAAACTTACAGAAAAGAGTGACGGGGAACTTATTTCAGGCGGAATTGGTATACAAACTGCTGCCTCCTTCTTACTTGAATCGGTCGAGTTTAGCCAATAAATTTATTACTGTATAATAGAAATATGGATTCCCTAACCATCATATTTATTCTCAATGGTGTTTTTTTTGTCAGTCTTTTTCTTCTGAAGAATATTTTTATCTCATTGATTTTAACGACACTTTCCCTTTTCATTATCTTTTTTTTTCTGCGTCAAAAAAAAATTGCCACTGCTCATTCTATTTTTAACCTACCAAGCTTTGAATTTAAAGATAGTCAATATATATCCTCCATCGTGTGCCTCATTGTGTTTCTTGTTTTGCAACTACTGATTGGATTTAATGCCTCATTATTTATTACTTTTTTCATTTTTTCCTATGTAAATAAGCTTCGACCTCGAATAAGTTTTGTCATTGCTCTTGTTCTTTTTGTAATTATGGCACTTCTTACCGCTCTTAGCAATTATAAGATGGCTGAGGATATCGCCATACTGACATATTATTTTTTGGTAATAGGCGTTGTTTGGCAGATGATTGAACTTCGCAATGTAAAACCTGCTGAGGAAGTTAATCCTGAATCTGATGAAAATGAGATAAAAATAGTTGTAAAAAAAGAGGTGTTTCAGAGGCGTAGTCCTTCTTACAACTATATATTCCTTAAAAGAGGTGTCCTGATTATCAGTGTTCTTGTTTTTTTTGGTTTTATCATCATTTTATTTGTCAAACAAATAAAACCACCTGTAATTAAAAAGCCTGTTGTAAAACAGCAAATTGTTACTCCTATTATTACTCCCATCATTACCCCCATTCTCAAACCAGTTGCGCATGCTTCTTTGGTCATATTGAATGCCACAGATATCCGTGGCTTAGCAGGATCATCTGCCGCTACCCTCCGAAAGGATGGGTGGCATAAAGAATTTGACATATCGACGGGTAATTATGTGGGGAAAGAAACTCTCTCTACCAATATATTGAAATATACAAAAAACTTGGAAGATAAGATTTCGCTTCTTGAGCGAAGTCTTAATATCAGGGTAACTCCCATCTTATTGAAACAGGCTACGCAAGAGGCTGAATTGACACTAATATTAGGAAAGTAATACGCCCTTATGACCAAAAAAATTGATGCCCTAATTATTTTTATCTGGCTGTATCTCGTGATTGCACTGCCGCCTTTTGCCATTCTATACCTTATAAAAATATTTTCACCTGTATCTGATATATTCGGAGATTTTGTGATCAGAACTCCCGATTTTCCTGCACTTGTTACCACCGCAATAGCTCTTCCACTCATTGGTCTGGTTTTAAGTCTTTGGAGAAAAAAATTGAAGGTTGTTTTCTTTTGGAAACTGGAAAAACAATTAAAGTTGCATTTTATAATCATATCCCTTCTGCTTTCCTTCGTATTATGGCAATTTTATTCTGTATTTTTTTCCTTAAGCTATGTAGGTCTCACAATCTTGATTATATTTTTTCTTCTCATTCTTCCCTCAATGGACAAATATTTGCGATCGGTTAACTTCGATATGGTCAAAGCATATATAATCCCTGCTCGAAAAAAAGAAAGGAAATACTTTGTGAAAAAAATATTATTTTCTCTGACAATCCTCCTTTCAATTCATATGTCCGTTATGATTTTGGATACAAAAATCAATGAGTATAATCATAATCAGCAGTTTATGGCACGTCATCCGCAAATAAATAATATTAAACCGCGGATTGTATATTACGACAGTAAAGTAGTTTTGACAGGACGTGGATTTGGATGGAAAGGATTGATTGATACCAAGTTTAAATACCAGGACGGAGTTATCAACGTTTCTCTCTGGACTGATACTAAAGTTATTTTTACCGTTCCTCTTCATTGGAAAGTAGGGGACCTCACGATATGGATTCAGAAACCAATTGAATGGGATGGAAAAAACATCACTGTCAAAAGTAATGAGATAAAGTTGCGCTTGATTTCAAGGGATGACGGCTGGGATAAGGACGATGATGCTTACTTTGAGCAATTGAAACACTTGGACAAGGAAACTCTCAAAATAAATGGATATAAGTGATAGAATATCGTAATGATATACGATACTTTCATGTTCTTCAACGAGCTTGATTTACTGGAAATTAGATTGAATCAACTGGATAAAGTGGTAGATAAATTTGTCCTTGTGGAGTCGCCATTCACCTATTCCGGGAAAGCAAAACCCTTATTCTTTCAATTAAATAACAAACGTTTCAGTAAATTTTTACATAAAATAAACTATGTATTAATTGAAGATATCGGGGATAAAAGTCTTCTTCAAGATAAAGTGGCCGATTATCTGCCCGAATGTACTGAGTACTTAATGAGAGAAAATATCCAGAGAAACGCAATCATGAGGGGGCTCACCCGCGCAAAGGCCGATGATATTATCCTTATCAGCGACCTTGATGAGATCCCACCGCCTCAAACAGTCGATAAACTGAGTAAGGCTATCAATAGGGGAGAAGTGTTTGGCTTTAAGCAAAAAGTTTACTACTATTATCTTAATTTGCTCTCGAACGAAACAATCATGGGCACTAAGATGACCCGTTTTGAAAACATTGACTTTCCTCAAAATATAAGACAGGCTAAGAAATTCATACTGGTAGACCCGGGAGGTTGGCACTTCTCATTTTTAGGGGGAGTGGAGAAAATTAAACAGAAAATAGATGCCTATTTTCATCAGGAATATAATACACCTACTGTAATATCACAAATACCTTTTTTTGTTGAAAACAGGTTGGATATTTTTGAACGGCCCTATGAATATACAGAAGTATCTATTGATAATTCGTTTCCCAAATATATTCAGGAAAATAAGGATAAATATAATAAATATATCCTCCCTCCAAGGAACATTGATGAAAACACAAAACGATTAATACAAGAGATTGTCAGATTGCGAAAGATTATTAATGAAAAAAAACGTATAGAGGGCAAATACAATCAAATCGTCGATTCCGTATTCTTTAAACTATATCCTGTATATCTCATACTAAAAAAATTGTTACATTTTTCTCGAGGAAAGACGTAAGAATTCTAATAGTCATTCCCGCGTAGGCGGGAATCCAGTCTCATATTACAAAACAAATCATGAATAGCAAATACCTTAAATATCTTCCTATTTTTCTCATCTTTTTGCTTGGAGGGATCTCCATCACTTGGACTAATGCACATTCTTTATTAAACACGGGTGATTTTTTATTCCCGACCGATGGAATAAATGAACTTTACGCAATCCTTCATTCATGGGATAAGTCATCTCTGGGAGGTATAAACTATCTTCAATTAGGTTTTATAATACCCTATGGGCTTTATCTTATCGTCAT
>CAYINK010000111.1:0-4090 GCA_964364765.1 uncultured Gammaproteobacteria bacterium | reverse complement strand
TTTCATTCGAGAATAAATCATCGGGCAAAAGAATATCAGTATGAACCCAGTCATAATTATTGATCGGATCAAACAGGCCACCGTTTAAAAAAGGAATTTTACAGTTGAAGCGACTGTAAAAATCATGATCTCGTTCACGGGCAAGGGCTTCATAAAATAATGGTTCTAAAATATCATTAAAGAAATTTCTATAATTGCTGTGCTTTTTATCAAAGAGTTGACGTAAAAAATTTTTAGGCCCGGAACCCCAATCTGCATCGCGTTCAACCCCGAACCAACCCTTTTTCTGTAAAAAATAAAGAAAAACAATCTGCCCAAGCAGCTTCTTTGCAAAGTCAACCGTATCTACGCCCTTGGATATAAAATCCTTTCTTATCGCTGAATTATTTTTGACTACCTCATCTAATGTTTCATTAGTTCGCAAGAAGAGCTCACGGTATTTTTCAAAAAACTCTTTTGTGACTTTTTCAATATTGAATGCTTCTTCAAGAATATTCAAGGTGGGGTTATGCTCATCATCCTGAACAATCGGAGCTAAACGACTCTTGGCTGTGTGGCTGTTTTCATTAGCACCAACAAGGAAAGACCATCTACGCGCCGGGGTGAATTCCTCTTTGACTTTTACCTTACCAGATTTCCCTTCGGTAAACTTATACTCCATTTTAATCAGAGAAAACCGCCAATCCTCCGAGTTTGGTGAGACGAAAGCAACCAGACCGGCGTCTTTCTGATCACGATCTTTAAGATACCGGGCAACAAAATTCCTTTGCGCTGTGCGGGCTCTTTCGAGGGAGGTTTCTTTTTGAAGATAAACTACCAAAACGTCAATTTTCTTACCTTCGGGATCAGTATAAGTTCCAAGACGTTCGTACAGCCTTACATAGGGACGGAATATTTCGGGGATATACGCGCCGCTTAACTGAAACGCCTTTGATTCATCAATCTGATTGCAAAGATTCTTTGCAAATAGAAGAAATTTATTTTTATCAAATGCCCCTTCCAGTGTGTCCTTAATAATTTTGTGACTCGTGTTTTTATCCATACATTATCCGGCAATTAAATATTCCGATAAGATGACTTCTCTTTTTCCAAATACTTGCGCATGATCTTCAACAAAATGTCCCTCGAGAAGCTTCGCCGGTATATTCGCCTGTAAAAGGGCGAGAATCCTCAGGGGATTAACTCCCTTTTTAAGCTCATCATTTAAGACCTGAAGCGTTTTCTTGGTTGTCTGCTTAGGGAGAGCCCCCTCTTCCAATTGTGTCCGAACTTTTTTTAGATAATACTCCTGATCATCCGTAAACTGCCTGCTGTCTTTTAAGGTGGCCTTTATAATCCTAAGGACTTGCGTCGTACTATCCCGGCCGCCCCGCAACTTAACCTCGGGTAACTCCTCGGTGGTAGCATAAATAAACGCCTGCTTGTTCTGAGTTAAAAGCTCGTAAAAATTCTTGTTATCAATCTTGCCTTTAGGGGCATCTTTCCCGCTCTCTAAAGTTTTAGCGGCTGAAATAAAGTCGAGCTCCTGCGATTTCTCGCTCCCCCCCGCAATAAAAAACTTCTCGATCTTTCCACGTCTAAAATATGTCAGCAGTGAATTAACTTTTTCACCGTTGGCTCGCGCGGTTCTTGATTTTCTGGGGAGCCGCTTGATTTTCTCAAACGTCTCCGGATCTTGATCCCGAATAGTCTTAATAACATGCAGATACTTCAATTCGCTCTCTTCGCCGTCATCTTCACCGGTAATAGTCCTCTTCGAAGTTAACCGGTTAAATAGCTCATGCTGTTCTATAGGTTCTCCCTCGGTTAGAAGCCGCGCATCCGCCCCAAGCATGGAGATGAACGCATTAATCTTGGCCTCGGCCGCTTCTCTGAGCTTAATCTGATCGTTAGCTTGTTTGGTGGGGAAAAAAGTGAACGTATAAATTACGTCAAATTTAGTATCAACTCGATTGACGCGGCCGACTCTTTGCATCATCCGGGTAGGATTCCATGGAATATCATAATTGATAACCACATTGGATCGATGCAAGTTAACACCTTCGGAGAGAACTTCTGTTGATACTAAAATCCGGTAATCGTCCTTTGGACGTTTAACTTTCGCATCAAAGTTATCAATCACCTTCTCGCGGATAGCCTCACCTGATGCCCCAGTAAAACAAAGCGTGGTATTGGGAAATTTAGTCTCAATATTTTTTGCTAAATATTCGGCAGTTTCTTTGGATTCAGTAAAGATGATGAGTTTATTTTTCTTTAGAATTTGATTGCTGGCAAGCCGGTCAAGAAAAGTCGATAACTTGGGATCTCGTTTAACCGTGCTCCAAATTTTATGAATTTCTTTTAATATATCCAGATCGCTCTTTAAATCTTTTAGCAACCCTTCTTTGAAATCACCACTCTTAAACTGTTCCGCCTTGCCTTCATCAATAAGGCGCTGAACAGCCTCGTCATCATCGTTCTCCAAAAACTCAAATACCTTGTTGCTGTGTTTCTTGCTCACATAGACATTGCCACCGTCAAATTCTTTAATGAATTGTTCATAGGAATAAATAAAACGATCCAGGGTATTTCTAAAAGCAAAAAAACTGCTCTCCAGCCGTTTGACCATAAGAATCTTCATGAATTTTCCCATGTTTCTTTGGGATAGTTGTTCTGGTTGGGATACTTCCTCTTTGTAATAAAGCATCGGGGTATAGCGGGCGTATTTAAATTTATGAGCAATCAACTCAATGGTCCGACTGAAAACTACGTCTTCTTCATCGTTAAGCTCATAAAAAAATGGCTCCGGTTTCTCGACATCGGGAAATTTGAGTTTCTGCTTGGCCAAATCTTCACCAAAGTATTTCATAATCTCTGAACGGGTGCGACGAACCATTAAATACTTCAACACCTTTTCCCGGATCTCTTTGGCGTTCTCCTTAACGGTCTTAATATAGTCCGAATAGTCCCGCTGACGATCCAAAGCCTTTAATCGCCTATCAAGACCGTTAAAAAACTTCTCCAGATCAGGAAGATTAGGAATTGTGCTCTTTCTCGCTTTTTGAAACAACTTGATCTGACTTAAAATATCCTTGGGTGAGTTATTATAAGGCGTTGCCGTAACGAGAATAACCCGCTTGCCACGGCATACCTCAGCCAATTTTTCATAGGTCATATTGCTCTCGGTACGGAACCGGTGCGCTTCATCAATAATAATATTCGTAAATTTATCAGTCCCCGCTTCGACAAGGGCATCCAATTTCCCAATCGACTCAAAGTGCGCATGAACGCGAAAGTCATCAAAAACGTTAGGCCAAGAGCCGGGATTATTTTTATCAAGCAAAACAGGCGGGGCTACGACTAAAGTTCTGCCATCAAGCTGGCTGGCAAGCATTGCTGAAATATATGTTTTTCCAAGGCCAACCACGTCTGAGATGAAAACGCCGCCATACTCCTCAAGAATTTTTTTGGCGTTCAGAACCGCTTGTTCCTGATATTCAAACTTTTTGAATTCGGTAGGTAAATAACGATAGAAAACCTCGTCGGACTGATTTAATTCATCCTTAAAATACTCGTATAAAAACTTTAAATAGAGATCATGAGGCGAGATCGTATCATTAAGCCATGTTCTTGTGTTAACCGTCTCAATATATTTCTCTGCGATATCAACCGAATCCCTCCAGAGATCCTCGAACTTCTCTAAAGCAAATTTCACATCCCTGCTATCTTTCAGCTCAACGTTAAATTCGAGATTCTCATGGAGGCCTGCATATGAAAAATTGCTTGAACCGGTGATCACCCGGCCGAAATCTTCACTCTTAGTTTGATCTTTACGAATGATATAAACCTTGGCGTGTATATCCTGCGAAGGATACGCGTGAATCTCAAGCTTGCCATTTTTTATGAATTCAATGAACTTCTGGACGCCGATCTCCGTTTCCGCGTTATCTTCCGACTCTTCCATTTCCCGGACGACTTCATCCGCAAATGCGTCCTTTGTTTCTTTATGGGAAAACGCGAGCGCCAACTGCTGCTCTTTCGCCTCAATCAATAGATCGTGCGTCTGTTTATTTACATTGATCCCGACTAAAATCCGAATTTTTTCGACCTT
>CAYINK010000110.1:1972-4116 GCA_964364765.1 uncultured Gammaproteobacteria bacterium | reverse complement strand
ATCAGCTACCGTATTCCCCGTTCCTTCGTCAAACTTCCAGTACCCGACTGGTTTTAAGGAGGGAGCTAAAACAGGCATTATTTTTACTTCCTCATTTTTCGCCTGGAAGTTGGCAAGGATTTCTTTTTCGGAGAGAGCTCGGGAGTAGATGCGCGTTGCGTCAAGTATCCCCGAAAAAGGATTGACCAGAGGATTTTGTTGTTCTCCTATTCCTATTCGGGCTTCAACAGCATTCTGTGTTAACGATCCTACTCGTGTAGTGGCACCTTCTAAAACTCCATTAACATATATTTTGAGTGATTGCCCATCCCATGTTCCTACAACGTGATACCATACATCTGGTTTTGGAATTGTTGTTGAACTAGCTCTTGGTTCAACACTTTCATCATTTAGTTTTACAAAGACTGAAAGTTTATTACCTTCACTGCCTCCGTCTTTTCTTATAAAAAATTTATTATTGTTAAATAGCTCTTGTGGATTGTTGTAATTTGTCGAGCTAAATTGAACCCATGTTTCAAAAGTTGCATTGCCGTTTACGGTAGGCAAAGATGGAAGAGATACATAATCATTTACCCCATCAAACATGAGCGCACCTGTGCCCCATAATTTATTTTTTGTAGTCCACCCAGTACCAAGAGCCGCGTCGGGTAGACCATTATAGGCAAAATTGACAAGCATTCCATCACAAGATTTGCCACATGAACCAACTGAACGCGCACTTGTCCCATTTGGTTCGTTGAAGGTCCACTGTGCTACAAGTCCCTCAGTAGAGTAAGGAGTTTCTCCGTTTCCCGCAACATCGGTACTAATACTTGCCTTCGTTTTCGCACCCATCCCCGTGTAAACCAAATATCCAAAAAATGCGAGACTCAGGACGATGATAAATACAAAAGACAACCGCTTCAATGGAGTGAGCATAATTTAATCATAAAGAAGCCGTGGTTATTTTGCAAGGGATTTCAGTCCCCAAAACTGGAACCAGTTGCGTAGTTGAAATTGTGCATGGGTTAAGGGTTGATAATACGTGAGCGGACTGAAAAAAAGAAAAGTTATAACGATTATAACCGTTATAACAATTATAACCATAATTAAACGGGTATTTCTTTTTTTCAGTCCCTCCTCAAACAAGTAGAGAAACATCAAATAGCTTAAAATCAAAGAAAATATTAGCGGAATAAAATAATGATAAAGGTACAGAACCCGCTCCACCATCATCATGCTTGCCATATAGGTCAAGTAGAGAATTGAAAAGGTGGTTATGAAAAAATACAATCTTTTATTGGTTATTTTTGTCTTGAAAAATAAGGTAGAGACGATCAGATTCAGCGAAAAAAACAAGCCCCCGAGCCCCAAAAACCATATTGCCGGATTTCCCTGAAGGTATAAATATTTGACGCTTGTTCCACTCTTTTCCCACCGGTAATTAATTGATTTGTTTCCAAAAGGCCAGGTTACCGGCAAGCTCCCATTCTCCCCCACCTTGCAAACATCATACTTCGGCACCCCTTTTTCATAATGAAATATATACTGCAAATGTTCTTTGAGCAGATTTGGGAATTGGATATTGAAATTTGTTTGGATATTGTTAATTGGATATTGGGATTTGGATATTGGATATTGGACATTGAGAATTTTCTTATATTGTCCCGAAGCCTCATAATATCTCTTATCCAAAACCGTTTTCCCAAGAGATATATGTATATAATAGATGCCGATGAAAACAAAGAGCGCAGATAGAACAAATATAAACGATTTAAAAATGATTTGGCTCCACTGTATGCGGTGATAATATTCCCTCGATAATAATACTATTAACAATATTCCCAACGGTCCGCTGTTTAGTTTCACGGAAATTGCTAAACCATAAAGCAGACCAAAAATTATATATGATTTTATTCCCAATGCAGGTTGGTTGTCATTTCGAATGCCCCCATTGTCATTTCGAACGTAGTGAGAAATCCAGCGAGTGAAACGAGCGTATATAATTTTATACGCTTCGCTAGATTTCTCAGTCGTCCGCCGATTCGGAGGACTCCTTCGAAATGACATTATTTTATTTACACAATAAAGAAAAAATAATATAAACATAAACACGAAAAACATCTGTATCGGCTCAAGCATTGCTCCCCGACTATGTACTATAA
>CAYINK010000110.1:0-1872 GCA_964364765.1 uncultured Gammaproteobacteria bacterium | reverse complement strand
GGCGGATGCGGCTCCATGAAAAATACCCCTTTCAGATATTTTTGAGAGGACGCAATGTGATAATTCTCATCCCAGAACAGATTTGCGGGATATTGATAGTTACGGAAATAGGTGAAGTAAGAAACAAGCAATACAAGAAGGGTAAAAATAACTATTTTATATCTTTCCATCACTCAATAATAACATGTCTATCTGTCATTTTGAATCCTCCGAATCGGAGGATGAGAAATCTAGCGAAGCGTATATAAATCCTCAAATGATGGGTTCTGACTCTTTATGAGGTTAATCTTCTTTTCTCTTCTCATATCTTTAACCTTTTTCTCAACTATAATGGCTTCTTCAGGATTGGAAAATAATTCATACCATACTAATTTATATAACCGGTATTTACCCGTAAATGAATCTGGGTTTATTTTAGTTTTATGCTCAAATATTCTTTTATGCAAGTTATTGGTAATGCCCGTATAGTAAACGCTATTTTCATAGTTGGTGAGAATGTAAACGAAGTAATTCTTTGTCATAGAAATTATTATACGCTTTGCTGGATTTCTCAGTCGTCCTCCGAATCGGAGGCCTTCTTCGAAATGACTGATGTGTTGTTATCTCAAATGCTCATTTTGTCATTTTGAACATCCACCTTGTCATTTCGAACGAAGTGAGAAATCTAGTGAATGAAATGAACGTTTATAATTTTAAACGCTCACGCTGGATTTCTCAGTCGCTACGCTCCTTCGAAATGACAGAGAGCATTGCCATCTCAAACGCCCCCATTGTCATCTCGAACGAAGTGAGAGATCTAGGACGATAGGCCGTATATGAAGGTTTATATAACCCTCAACAATCTAAAAAGAGTAAAAGAGATGAAGTAAAAGAGGATTATCTGGAAAAAGGGAAGGTAGAGGGTCAAGAAAATAGTTACTATGGTCAGGATGAAAAAGGCTTCGTTGTGGATGGCAGGAAGGAGGCCCTTGGTAACTAATATGAGAACAATAAGAGTTAGCAAAATCTTTGGATTAAACCATATGATCGGCCAGTTGAAAAACATGGCAAGCCCGATGAGAATCGAGGCTAGGATAAGAAATATTTCTTTGGTATCAAAATAAAAAGGTCCTAGGTACATAGATATTTATTCTAACTTAATCCTAACTCTTAATTCAACTATAAATTTATTAATGTCGTCTATATCAGTCATCAAAGCCTGGTATACTTCATGGGAGCTCACTTTTCCATATTCATGAGCAAGAACATTTCGAAAACCTGTCATGCTTTTCATTTTCGATGACGTTTCCTTGGAAATGAAGCCGTCTCCCTCTGATAATATCTCAAAAATCTCACTATAGGTACCCGGTTTTCTCAGGTCCGCATATGATATGATTGCTTCGGCAAAATCTATAGTTGCCTGACATAAGAGATATAAATATCGCTCTAACGCCCCATAGAGTATCTCGTCCTCTGTAATTTTTTCTTTTGAATATTTTTTTAAAGGTTCAAGTATGGCAAAATATTTTTTGATCAGACTCAATTTCCTTTTGAGAACATCTATATTTGTCATAGACTGTGCCGTTTTGAAAAAATTTGAAAATCAAAGTATTCATTTAGAATCCGCGGTTCGGCGATGAGTCTATAAGGCTCGACATTATAGATAAGTTTTCCTCCAACTGCCTGATATTTCAACAGAGATCCCACGTCATCGTTGAGAGTGACTATATCCACTTGGTTGGTTTTAAGTAACTCCGTCAAAACCCCATTTAATTTGAGTATTATGTCAAATCTCTTCTGTTTTGGTGTATCGCCATCAAAATAAACGGCAAAGTCATAATCGCTTAAGAGGCCGCCTTTTCCTTCAGCTTTAGAGCCAAAAAAATAAACCAA
>CAYINK010000109.1:0-4136 GCA_964364765.1 uncultured Gammaproteobacteria bacterium | reverse complement strand
ATAATATCAAGCCCAATAGCTTTACATGCCTCTATATCCCGTATTTCATCACCCACATAGATCGTCTCCTCTTTTTTCATATTATACTCCCTCATCACTCCTTCAATAGCCGCGGACTTTCCGAATATATTTAACTCGCTGTGGATGAACTCAAATATATTCAAATCATGTTTCTGAAGAAAGGATTCTATGTTTTCGCGCGGACTTGAAGACACCACACCCATCCGGTACCCCTTACTTTTTAATGCCAAAAGAAGTTCTTTCATACCATTACAAAGCCCCATCTTATCAATGTCTTTCTTGACTTCACGGCGCATAGTGGCAATAAAGAAAGGTAATTTGAACAATGAAATATTACATAGTTTGACCAATTCAGGGAGTGTAGACGACCTCAACGCTCCAAACTTATCCTCAGATATGGGTTGAAAACCATACTCTGCGGCATGTCTGTTTATCTCTTTAAAAATCCAGGGTATAGAGTCGGCGATGGTCCCGTCAAAATCAAACAAGATTGCTTTCTTTTCCATAGAGTAATTATAATGTATTTCATGCCTTATCTATTATCATTGGATACGCTGTTGACAACTTACCTTTATCATATCGTTCCCCGTTTTTCTTTTTTTGACTCTTTTTTTTCTTTCCTCTCATTGAGCGGGGGCTTTGTAGTGTGGGGAATCATCCTTATTATTTTGTTGATTTTGTTTGAAGAAAAACGTAATCATATATTTCTTTTATATTTTATCGGCGGGTGCAGTTCAACGTATTTATTAGTAAATAATGTTCTGAAAAATATTTTTATGCGTCCTCGTCCGTTTTTAACCAATTCCTGTCCTCAAGATTTTTCTTTCCCCTCAACTCATGCGGCAACCGCTTTTGCCGCCGCTGCGATGCTTTCGTACTTTGATAAAAAAAGAGGCGGTCTTTACTACTTTGTAGCATTTCTCATCTCATTTTCTCGCATCTATTTGGGGTGTCATTACTTGTTGGACGTAATCATCGGAGGGCTTACCGGATATCTAATCGTCAAAATTATCCTTTTTGCCAAACTATCCTATAGAAAGAAGATGCTCTCTGCTCACAAAAGTTGAACATTCGGGCTTACTTTTCGTGACAACAACCCCCTTTGCCTCCACAACAACCATCTTCCCGTTCATCATTCATCTCAGTACGTGTGCCTGTTGCCGGGTCATACACGTAGACTTTTCCATCTTTCTCATCCATGGTCTTCTGATGAGACCCATCACAAAAAGGCTTATTTTTTGATAACCCACACATACAGATCCATACCGATTGTTTCTGAGGTTTGACCTCTTTAGGTCCTTGCGCCGTTTTTACTACTACCCGTGACATAGATATAAATGTAATTAATAATGGATCCCGACTTTCGTCGGGATGACGAAAAGGTTTTAAATCGTTTTTTCAACAGAATAGAATTTGACACGGTCTCCGCGGAACATGAGGTCCATTTCGCCGGTGGGGCCGTTGCGGTGTTTGGCAATATAGAGTTTGACGATGCGTTTTGTTTGATCGAGAAGGTCCTCGGCCTCATCTTCATAATAAAGAAACATGACCACATCCGCGTCCTGCTCAATCGCTCCACTTTCTCGAAGATCGGCAAGCTGGGGTTTTTTGCTACCGCGCGCCTCAACCGCACGGTTGAGTTGGGAAAGAGCGATGACCGGTATGCGAAGTTCGCGGGCTAAGTTCTTTAATCCTTGAGAAACAAATGACACTTCCTGTACCCGTGAGTCAAACCTGCGCCCTGCGTCGGCAAGTTGTAGATAGTCAACAATGATAAGTTTGATATCATGCTCGACTTTTAATTTTCGCGCTTTGGTACGCATTTCAAGGATGGATGCGCCGGGCGTATCATCGATAAAGATGGGTGCCTCGGACAGATCCCCCATCGCCTCGGTAAGTCGACGATAATCATCATCTGAAAGTTTTCCTGTCTTTAGTCTCCATGCGTCAATATCTGCCTGACCAACGAGAAGACGATCAACAAGTTCTTCTTTGCTCATCTCCAATGAAAAGAAACCAACGGGCATCTTAGATTTGAGTGCAACATTTGAAGCAATATTGAGCGCAAATGTTGTCTTCCCAATGCCGGGACGGGCGGCCAATATGAGAAGATTTGAGTCCTGCATGCCGGCTAATTTATTGTCTAATTCGGTGAATGAAGTCGGAACCCCTCTTAATTTACCCCCGTTTTTCATAAACTCCTCCAACCGTTCAAAACTGGTGGCAAGAATTTCTTTGAGCTCTATGAAATCACGGTGCGCGTGTTGTTGGGCGAGTGCAAATATCTCCATCTCCGCGTTATCAAGCAGTTTTTTTACGTCGCCCTTTTCATCAAAAGCCTTCTCAATCGTGCGACTTCCGAGTTCGATAAGTTTTCTTTTGACGTAATGATTTTTCACAATCTCGGCATAGTGCTCTACATAGGCGGATGTGGGAACACTGTTTATGAGGTCAGAAAGATACGCTCCGCCTCCGACTGCGGTGATGTTCCCCTCATGTTGAAGTTGGCTTTTGAGAGTCACCACATCAATGGGTTGTTGTTTTTCAAAAAGGGTGAGACAGGCTCGATAAATGAGTTGATTTTCGCGGCGGTAAAAATGTTCCTCGCGGAGAAATTCGGCCACCGCACTTATAGCAGAGGAATCAATAAGGAGCGCGCCGAGCACTGATTTCTCAGCATCCAGATCTTGGGGAGGAACCTTGAGAGCGTCTGAAGCGATTGACATAATAATTTTAGATTTTTAGCACCACCACCTTCATCTCCTCTTCCAATCCTTCTTTCTTAACCACAAGCTTATCGAGAGGAACATTGTTTTCCACTCCCATTTTCTTGAGGAAATCACTGAGGGGCAAAAGGCCTTCGATTGCACATCCGTCAAAACTATAGTGCATAGGGACCACAATTTCCGGTTCGACTTTCTTAATAAGTTCGATTGCCTCATCCGGCGAAATCGTATATTTATTTCCGACCGGCACAAGAAGTACATCCACATCGCCTACTTCATCCAAAAATGTATCCGGTGGGACTGCCCCCAAATCGCCACAGTGCAAAATGGATATGCCCTCAGACTCGAATTTGAACATGACATTCTCTCCCCGCTCTGCTCCTTCTTTTTTATCATGGTATGTTCTGAAGCCCCAAACGCGTACTCCTTTGGTTTCAAACTGTCCGGGCCAATCAAACACTTTTGGGGTACCCTCAACCTGTTCGCTCTGATTATGATCTTTATGTCCGTGTGAAACGGTGACGATGTCAGCCTCCATCTTAGGAAACTTCAACCCCACCATCTTTGAATCATAGGGGTCGGTGACAATACGAGCATCATTTGTTTTTATAAGAAATGAGGAGTGCCCGAGGTATTTGATTTCCATAGTGAACTAAAGATAACAAATTTATATTCAATTATCAATATCCAATTTCCAATTAGCCCAATTTCCAATTAGCCAAACTCCAATATCCAATCACCAAATCACAATTTCCAATACCCAATTATACTGAATTTTGGTAATTCACCTTTTGGACATTGGAGATTGGTCATTGGTAGTATTGGACATTGAGCTTATCATTTACAAATAAACTCCTTAATCTTCTCCTTCTCCGCGGGGGGTAGATTATTTATTTGTTGTAAGGCATTTCCGACTGTCTTGTCATAGATATATTCTTTAACCGTCTCAACGGTTCGAGTGGTGGAGTTGCCAACCGCGGTTGAAACTGCAGAGGCCGCGCTTTGTGCGGCTTCATTGGCACTTTTTTGTGCTGTCTCAACGGCCCGCTTCAACGTTTTTTCAAAAGAAGAAGTCTCGATTGGTGATGGTTGCACTTCCTCAAGCTGTGTTTTTTTACCCAAAACCTGCTCTTTTGTGTTTAACCGAGAGCGAAAAAATTGATACCCTACAAATCCTATGATAATAAGAAAAGCTAATGCGCCTAGTTTGATATATGTTATCTTCTGCATATAGCACTGAGTTTTTAAAGAGTAAGATTGGGGTGACCGACGGGAGTTGAACACTGTAAAGGTCAACTATCGCTTTACAGTGTAAACCCGCAACAGATAAAAAGTTAAAACATGGGGTGACCGACGGGAGTTGAACCCGCAACATTCGCCTCCACAGGG
>CAYINK010000108.1:0-4229 GCA_964364765.1 uncultured Gammaproteobacteria bacterium | reverse complement strand
GGAGTATGGCAGATAAATACCACGCGCCGGGAAGATGATGATCAAAAAAATCCCGGTATGGCACTTTGCCCATATTGATGAATTTTCCCCCCAATATATTTACAAACTCATCGGGATACATCACATACATGGAATTTGTGAGAAAGACTAAAAAAATACCGACGATCAACAAAACCGTCCAATTCGGTTTACGAAAGAAAGACTTGATATAATTAAAAATATGCTTCATAAATTGGCGGTGATAACAGTCCTCTACAGGAATTATACCATTCTTGATGACTTTTTTGCCTCCTTAGATAAACAGACGGATATTGACTTTAGAGTATATGTGGCCGATCTTACGGAAGAAAAAAAAGGATACGAATATCCTAATTATGTGACTTATATCCCTGAAAGAAACTGCGGTTATGCCTATGGAGTAAATAAGGCGATTCAACAGGCAATTGAGGAAGGGTATGATATGTTTTGCGTCATGAACTCAGATGTTTTCGTAAAAGGTGATTTTGTGGCTAAAGTTAAACGAAACCTGGAGCACCACCCCAGATCCCTTTTAGGGGGGAAAATATATTATGCCCCGGGATATGAATTTCATAAGGAGCGTTATCCAGATACAGATCTTGGTAAGGTGCTGTGGTATGCAGGGGGGGAGAATGATTGGAAGAATTGCACAACCAATCATCGGGGAGTGGATGAAGTTGATCATAACCAGTATGACACGTTTGCTAAAACCGATTTTATCACGGGATGCCTTTTGTGCTATGACAAGCAGGTATTTGAAAAGGTGGGAAAGTGGGATGAATCATATTTTTTGTATTATGAAGATGCGGATTTTTGCGAGCGCTCAAAAAAAGTAAATATTCCTCTCTATTATGATCCGGCTGTCGTGATATGGCATAAAAATGCCGCATCAACCGGAGGATCCGGCTCTCCCATACACCTGGAATTTCAAAAAAGAAACCAGCTTATATTTGGTCTTAAATATGCACCGTTCAGAACAAAGCTTCACCTATTAAAAAACTATATATCAGATTTTTTAAATTCCATCTGCAAATGCAACGAATAAACTTTTTCGTATCAGAGCTACAAGATATCTGCGTCGTATGTCATAGTGTCATTCCCGCGAAGGCGGGAATCCAGTCTATTATTTCATTATTAAAATGTAATTTTAGTCTGGATCCCCTTCTTCAAGGGGATGACAGAGATGTATCGAAGCAAAGCATCAGAATATCAAACCAATAATGACTATTATGAAAAAAAGAATTGTGGTATTTGTTTATTTGTTCATTTGTTTTATTTTATTTACCTGCATAACTCTCTGGCGCTTTAACACGGGTCAGGTTTTTTATTATGACTTCGGTCATTATGCCCGTATCATGTGGCTCATATCCAGGTTTTTATCCCCCATTATTAATCATAAAGTCTTGGGAGAAATACATTTTTTTGGAGATCATTTTATCCCCAGCTTATACCTTTTAGCCCCTTTGTTTTGGATTACTTCCAAACTTCAGATACTACTCATCCAACAAGTACTGGCAACGGTACTCGCGGGCTTTTTCATATATAAAATTGCTGGAAAAGAAAAGCTTCCTTTAATAACCTCACTTATTATTTCTTTCATATTTCTATTATTTGCCGGAGTTGAAAATCCCCTCGTAACCGACTGGCACACTGAATCAACAGCGGTTGTCTTTTTACTCTTATTTATCTATTTATTTTTTTACCAGAAAAGGAATCTGCCTGCCTTTTTCTGTGCCGTTATATTCATGGGTCTGAAAGACAGCAATCCCCTCTCATTTTTCTTTATTTTGATTCCGTATTTTTTTATCCAAAAGACAAAAAGGAAAGAAATTATATTTTATGCATTATTCGCGCTTGCATGGTTTTTTATTGGCGGATATATCATCACTCCGGCAATTTCAAGACAACCCTACCTCTACTCGCCCGTATTGCCGGGCAAACCGTGGGAATTTATCACTAATTTTGTTAACCTGCCCATTAAAAGAAAGCTTATTTTTGATTCACTTGCGTCATTTGGATTTTTACCTATCCTTTCAGGAGTATTTCTCTTACCTATCATTGCAGAATTGAGTATCAGGCTTGTTCCAACCTATATTCACTCGCAAAGCTTTACCCTGGGCATGCACTACAACGTATTTTTAGGGGCTTTTTTAGCAATTGCCACCATAAAAGTTTTTTCATTATTACGTTTGCGAAAATATAGGGAACGTCTGCAAATAACGGTCTCCGTTCTTGTCCTTTTATTTTCTCTCTATGTTGCCAAGAAGGTTACTCAGCCCCCTTTGCTCCTGGCAACAAATTCCGTTTTCTGGAAAGAATGGAATGTAAAGGCTGAAATATTTAACGAGATAAAATTAGTGCCCAAATCAGGTTCGGTCATGAGTCAAAATAACTTTCTTCCGCACCTCGTGCAAAGAAAAGAAAAAATATATTTATTGTCTATTGATTATGAAAAATACCGACCGGAGACGATTGTATTTGACCTCGCACCGGGACAAAATATCAACAACTATTATTCGGGTGAAATCCGGGACATTGAACAGGTTGATGAATTAAAAAGAAGATTGTTGAATGATCGTGATTATGTGCGCGTCACTACTTTGTATAAGGATTTATACCTCTTTAAAAGAAGTGTGAAGCAAAAATAAAATACGTTGATAAGGAAAAAAATAAAGATAATCTGATGCTTGAGATTGACTTTATCTGCCGTGTCCCAACCACCCAAACGAATGTAGGGATAATATGACATCAATAGTCCAAAAAGAAAGATGTTCATACTTGATGTAACCTCTTCAAAAAAAGGGAGAAAAGCAAATAGCGCGAGGAAATACCAAGGCTGTATTTCCATTTTTAAAGATAAGTAGCCTAATATTGTAATTTGAAAAATAAACACAATTTTATTCCGCACATTTTTGTCATTTCGAAGGAGCAATAAGCGACTGAGAAATCCAGCGTTAGCGTACGCTTCGCTAGATTTCTCGGCTGCGCCTCGAAATGACAACCTTGAAAAAAAAATGACTGGAAAAGATATATATTTTATTCCCCCTGAAAATAACAAGAAAAGCCTTCCCCATACTTTATTATTCTTAAATAGAAAATATATACCAATAATCGCAAGACTTAGCGCGACCATATCGTTATGAGAAGAAACTAATCCTTCGATGATGATAAGCGGGTGGGTTGCAAATATGACCGCCCATTTTTTATTTAACTTATTCAGAAGATAAACAGAGGCGCCGTAACAGAGAATAAAAAATGCCTTAAACAGAAGAAATGACAAGGTAAACTTGCCAAAACCCAATGATGAAGGGATGAGACTCAACAATAAAAACATCGGTCCGTAGGGATAGGTCCGGTGAGTCCAGTGCATGAAGCGTATCCATTGATCCGCCGGGTAATCAAGCGCTCTTTGCAGATAAGGGTTTTGATGATAGTACGTAAGTATCTTCGCGTCAAACATATAATTGAAAAAATCATGCGATAAAAAAGGATAGGAAATCAGAAGCAGAGTGCCAAGAATGATAGCGATTTTTTTTAGCGATATTTCTTTATATTTTTTTACAAAGTAGAGGTGGAAAGCAAAAAGCAATACAATGAGAGATAGAAAAATATACCATGAGACCTCCCGTTGATAGTACCCGATTTGAACCGCAATGTCACGGAACGACACCCAATATCCGTTCTGCACAAAAGTGATGTTCGGATCCACTAAAACAAAGGAGTATAGCCCTAAAGCAATGATGACGATGGTATAAATCAAATAAAGCATGGCAATAGTCTATTGTATAATATGGTATGAGGAAAATCGTCTTTGTTCTCGTTTTTTTGTTCTTTCTTGTCCGTCTGCCCTTCTTGGATAAAACATTTCTCCTTTATGATGAGCGGGACACCGCATTAACCCAATATTCACTTGCCAAGACGAGGAAAGATTTATACGGAAATAAAACTCCTTTAACATTCAGTCGCATCTCTCCCCAAGCCCCTCTTTTGGCCATGTACTATGGAATTCCTTTTTGGTCTTTTGGTCTTCCTAAAACGGTTTCAACTGCACGATTAATTTATATGCTCCCTGCAACTCTGATCCCTTTGCTTGTGTATGAGCTCCTTTTTGCAATCCTGAGGCGGAAAAAAATAAGTTTACTTACCGCCGCAATTTTTTCTTTTAGTCCTTGGGTTTTCCATATCAGCCGTTTAGCCCTTGAGATCAATCT
>CAYINK010000107.1:0-4233 GCA_964364765.1 uncultured Gammaproteobacteria bacterium | reverse complement strand
CCATTTAAAATTATTGAGATTTGTAATGCAAAAAGCGCTTATGCCGTCCTTCAGGCTGACATCAATATAGGATTATGTTTACCTTGCAAGATCAATGTTTATATCAAAGATAAGCAAACTTTTATCTCCGGCATGAGGCCCATTATTCTATCTCAATTTTTTCCCAAGGCCAATCTTGGCGATTTACCAAAGGAAATTGATCAAAAAATTCAAACTATAATTAATAAGGCGAAATAAATTCTTAAAGGGGCATTCTTTTTGTTGTAATAAAACCATCCAATAGGACAAACAATCATAAACACGAGGAAACGAAAATTTTTGATTATAGATGGTTTCTATTGATACAATTATGATAAATATGAAAAAAGCGCAAGAAGCTCAAATCATAATTTACGAAGCAGAAAATGGCAAGACTCGCATTGAAGTGCGTTTTGAAAATGAAAATGTATGGTTGTCACAGAAGCTCATGGCAGAACTTTTTGATGTAACCGTACCAACAATAAACGAACATCTCACAAATATATTCAATTCAGGAGAACTGGATAAGGATTCAGTTATTCGGGAATTCCGAACAACTGCCACGGATGGCAAAAGCTATACAACAAAGTTTTATAGGCTTGAAGTAATTATTGCGGTTGGTTATCGTGTGAATTCTGAAAAAGGTATTATGTTCCGCCAGTGGGCAACGGAACGTCTCAAAGAATATATTATTAAGGGATTTACTCTTGACGACGTGCGTCTCAAGCAAGGCGGGTATAAGTCTAGATATTTTGAAGAACTTTTACAACGCATCCGCGATATTCGCAGTAGCGAACGGATGCTTTATCAGAAAGTTACGGATATCTACGCCACATCCATCAACTACCGCAAAGATGCCAAAGAGACTGATCTATTTTTCAAGACAGTCCAAAACAAAATGCACTATGCCGTGACGGGCAAAACTGCAGCCGAGCTTATATCCGAGCGCACAAGTCACAAAAAGCAAAATATGGGACTGACAAATTTCCCGGGAATGCATCCTATCAAACGTGATATTTATATAGCGAAAAACTATCTTGATGAAAAAGAGCTGGAACTGCTGAACCGCATTGTTGATGCTTATCTTTCCTTTGCTGATATCCAAGCCCAAAGTGAAAAAACGATGAAAATGACTGATTGGAGCCACAAACTTGATGAATATTTACTTCTGATGGGTAAAGGAGTTCTTAAGCATCCGGGAAGTGTGAGTGCAGTAGATGCCGAGAGGAAAGCAGAAGTAGAGTTTACTTCCTATAAACGAGAACAGGACAAAAACTACATTTCCGATTTTGATCGCTTAGCGAGAAAATTGTTAAAAGAAACGAAAAAATAAAACAGGATCAACATTTTAATCCTCACGGCACATCTACCGTAAAATCTTTGTTTTCAACACTTCCGTCAGGCATAGTAATTTTTGTGCTTATTCGCCAAGGACCTCTCATCGTCATCCTTCCCGTTGCCGAATATCGTCCCTTACCTTGAGAAGTCGCATCTCCCTGCTGGGTTCCCATATTCATTGTTGTCATGTTGAGATCATATGATACTTTTGCATCATCCACAGGTTTGCCATTTTTATCCTTGACGTCAATCAAAAATGTAGCCGGTCCCGGTTGAAGCGGATCCGGATTAGTTGAGAGACTTATACCGGACGTGCTACTTACTGCCAAAATTCCATTACTTAAAATATCTTTTACTTCAAATATAATACCCATACTTACGATTATTGCTATTATTATCAATAAAGTTCTTATATTCATATATTTATTTTTTTTCAAGCGTACAAGCCTGATTTGAATTTTTAATTAACAAATAAAATGAGACCGTTAAAAGTATCAGAGATATATATGATATTTCAGCTCCACGAAACGGTAGATATATCACACTGCCGCTTAAGCCTAAAAGAGAAAGGACCGGTAACCCACATGCGGCGCAACCACTTCCCACAATACCAAGAAGTGAGTTGCCGCCAACCACCAATCGTAATTTTTTATTATTTTTTAATAAGCTCATCTTGCTAAAAAGCAAAGTAAGATTTGCTCCCGTTAACAATGCAATGAGAAATAATATCGTGAGTCCTAGGCCACTCATCGCGGTCCACATCCCTTGAAGAAGGGAAAACAATAATCTTAGTTTATAAACAGCATTATAATCTCCAAACAAGGTATCTTTGAGAATGCGAACATTCATTGAATAAGTAATCAATATGACATAGAGAAAAGCAATTGCAAATGTTGGAATGATGAATCGTTTAGAAAATAGAGTCATACGATCGTTTTATTTTAAAACTTGATCGATAACAGTTTTGAATGCATCTAGCGGTTGTGCACCGACCAACATCTGAGTTTTCCCATCACCATCGATTATAAATGTTGTTGGAGTACCATTTACCCCTGCCGCATTGCCATCTGCCATTTCGTCCTTCACTGCCTTTGCATATTTTCCCGTGTCAAGACACTGTTGAAATGATTGTTGATTCACTCCCACTTCTTTTGCCAATGGTCCCAGATCGGTCAAAGCAAATCCTGTCCCATTTGAGGCGGTTCGTTCAAAGATTTTATCCGCGTAATTCCAAAAAGCATCACTCCCCCCCAGCTCAGTAATACATCGACCCGCTTCAGCTTCTTTTTGAGCGTTTGCGTGAAAGGGAAGCGGGTAATCTCGAAAAACCAAACGAATCTTATCTCCGTATGCTTTCAGCAACTCTTGTGTTATGGGATGAAATCTTTGGCAAAATGGACACTCAAAGTCTGAGTACTCAACAAGGGTCACTTTTGCATTTTTATTTCCCCGAATTCGTTCATCGCTTGATACATCTTTGATTTTTCCAGCAGGCACTTGTGCCACGGGTTGGCTTCCTTGTTGTGGGGCCACTGCTTGAGCCGCAACTTGTTTAGGAACGTTATTTTTTTCAAGATACTGGACTTTTGTATAAAGGGTTCCTGTTATAAATGAAGCAATAACCAACACGAGAAGAAGAATGGTATTTGAATTTAATTTAAAGGGAAACGAAATAGACTTTTTTTGTTCAGTCATAGGAATAGATAAATATTAAAAATGAGATAACTACTACAAAGTGTAGTAGTTTATTTTTACTCTGTCAAGTAGTCAAACTATATCAATTAGCGTAATGAGGAATAACCTGAGGGTGTTTGAAAATAGTTAGTTTGGACACAATGAAGTTCTGTGGCTCCTACGGGTACGATAATAAAAAAGAACATAACACCTAAGGAGAACAGACTCAGGAGTACATTTTTCCATGAAACGATAGGGCGGTATAAAGAGCCGTGTATCAATGAGCGAATACGAACTTCTAACGTGTGAGGATCGGCAATGGCCGGAACCATCGCATAGTTACAATCAGGTTCATACCGCAACAGTTTATGAAAAATTGATATGAGATTTTTGTTAGCACCCCCCTGAGTTGCCGCCCTATCCGCTAACATTTCCCGCTCAGTTCGATACGCCATGATCAAATCTGATAAAAGGGGAAAAAAAGGAAAAAGAGATTCGACCATATGAGCAACGAATAGTGTCAGAGCGTCGCGGTTCTCAAGATGATGTTTTTCATGACACAATATATTTTCATACTCATCCTTGGTAAAAAGAGAAATAAGTGCGGAGGAGACATAGATTTTGGGAGATCTGATCCCGAAACAAAAGGCAAATGGTTTTTCACTTTGGATAGTCACAACTTTATTGGTGAGACCAAGATTTTTTAATTGAGGTGCAAATGGCGTGTATTTTGACGTATTTTTGAGAAGGTAACTACGCAATCGATAGATCCTCAACAGGGTTGCTAAGAATTTAATCGCAGTTAATAAGAGAATGACAAAAATAATAGTAAAAAATAGCATTCCCACATTTCCCGGGAGTTGAAGTGATAGGGCATGGGTCATCTTTTGACATAAATAAACAGTATGATAAAACAGGAGAGGAAAAAATTTATATACAACCACGCTTACCAGCGTACTAAGAAGTAAGAAAAGACTTAAAAAGATGAGTAAATGCTTATTTACTTTCATGTTCTTCTTGGAGCAGTTTTAATAAATATGATTTTTTATCTGCCGGTAGGGAGTCAATTGACTGTGCAAATGAAACAACCGCCGTATCGGCAAATGAGGAAAAAAACTTCTTGATAAAAGCTTGGGCAAACCTTTTGGTATACGTTCCCTTAGCAATCTTAGGCGAGTAACAAAAGGAAACCCCTTGACTCTT
>CAYINK010000106.1:0-4244 GCA_964364765.1 uncultured Gammaproteobacteria bacterium | reverse complement strand
TATTCACTCCCTTATCTATTCGCCTATCGTTGATGAAAAGGAACGGATCATCGGTTGGAAGACGAAAGACAAAATTGACCGCGATCTTATCATCATCGACGAGGCTTCGATGGTCGATAGTCTTATCTGGCAACACTTACTTGCTTATAAAATTCCCATCATCGTGGTTGGTGATCATGGACAACTTCCCCCCATCAAAGGAAACTTCAATCTCATGCGAAAGCCTCATCTCAAATTGGAAGAGATACACCGGCAGGCAAAACATAATCCCATCATCAAAATCTCCTTACTCGCAAGGGAAAAAGGAAACATACCGGCGGGAGTATATGGGGATAATATAAAAAAAATACTGCTCAATAGCGCTGACGCGCAGGAAACGGTCAGCGATCTTTTGAGCAGTTATGATTTCGACACGCTTGTCCTGTGTGGATATAATAAAACAAGGAGAAAATTAAATACCTTTATTCGCGGCGCACTGGGATTTGAGTCTCCTCTCCCCCAAAGTGGTGACCGTGTCATCTGCCTTCGGAATAATCATAAGGACCATATCTTCAATGGGATGTTGGGAACTATTGTAACTATCGAAAACGCAGGCGTTGATTGGTATCGGGCTGAGATTAAAATGGATGAGGAAACAAAAAATTTCAATGGTCTTATTTCAGTCAAACAATTCAATAGTGATACTTCCCTAAACTTTACCGATAAAAGATCGGAAATTATGAAAGGAGACCTCTTTGATTTCGGATACGCCCTCACCGTCCATAAAGCCCAGGGCAGTCAGGCCAAACGTGTCATCCTCTTTGAAGAAAGGTTTTCTCAAATGTCCGATGATGAATGGCGGCGATGGTTGTACACCGCCGTCACCCGCGCTGAGGAGGAGCTATTTATTTTTTCTTCCTAATGTAAGATTGTCTATTTAGATGCAGACAATTTAAGAATTTTTTTTGCGTCTATTTTTGTATTTGCCCGATCCCAGAGCTCTCCCTTGACCAAGACTTTATCTCCTACGGCCAAGTCAGCATATGTTTTGACTTTATCTTTTTCATGAATAACGGTCGTCGATGATATATATACGCTCTGTAAGCCTCGGCTTAAAGTCTGAAGGGTGAATGATGCATCTGCCTTGGTCGTAATAGTGCCTGTAAATACCGCATTTCTTCGCTGTATGGAAAGATTGCGGATATATTTTGCATCCTGATTTTTTGACACAACTGCCAACTCATCCCCTACCATGAATTCGCTTAGGGTAGAGTTCGCGCCGAATCTGCGCTTGAGCATGGTTTCCTTGACCACGTTTATGACTACGTCTTTGCCCTCCCTCGTAGTAATCGTTAAAACAGAACCGCTTATTGTCTTCAACTTTCCATGAAACTGTTTGGGAAGAAGGGATTTGACTTTCTCCTTTATTGCATTGATAGTGCTCAGGGGCCTCTCGGTTGGTTTTGCCTCCACATAGGAAGATGCTCCCAGGGTAACCGCGAGGACTAAGGAAATGGCAAAAACTGTTTTTATTATCTTCATACTAATATATATGCAAAATTTTCAAATAAGTTTCACGGTCACTCTTGGACTTCCTTCGTAACAATCAACTCCTTTTCAACAACCTGTCCTTCACTGTTATACGCAACTACGTTTATATAATTTTCTCCTTCATCAAGTGATAGCGATTTAGAAAAGGTGCCCTGAACATCTGCGGTAAGTTCAAATTCATTCACCATAACCGAAGTCTGAGGAACCGTCATGCCTTTTACCAGAATACTTGCATCACTCACTGTTTGATTACCTGAAGGCGATGATATGGTAAGAAAAAGCGGCACCTGCGAGGATGTCTTGGTCGATGCCTCTGCGGGTTTAGGGGTCGGATCAGATTTGCCGGTTGGGATCGCAGTAGCCTTTGGTATTTTATCTTCAAAAAACTCTGTATTTATTTCTTTTTCTGTGCTTCCCTTGTCGAGCAACGTTGCCTCATTTGACCGCTTTTGAGTTTCATTGACAACAAGGAAAATAGCCAAAATAATCAAGATGGCAAAAAGAATAAGGAGAATGATTATTTTTTTCATGTGGTTTTGCGATCCTGCTCTTTTTTCCAATACCGCAAAAGAGCAATAACTTTATGTCTAATCTTGCCAAAGTTTTTAATGAAAGTCAATAAAGCAAGAAGAGAAATGCAGAATGAGATAAATATCACAAGAATAAGAGGCTTGGGTATTTCCTGATACAGGGAAAAAATGACATCCATCCCGTGTTTCGCAATAACTTGCCAATCTTCCTGAAATATTTCAAAAATATTATCAGATCCCGTTTCAAAAAATACCTCTCTTAAAATCTGGGTAAAAAATATTGCAAGTAACCCAAAGAGGAAAAATAAAATAGTTTTAGTAATGAGCGAAAGGCCCGTCTTTTTTGCTTCCAACACGTACATTTTTTTGATTATTTTATCTTCAAGCTTTTTCATAGAGCCTCTTTGAATTTAATAACAGCCGCGCCCGCCTGATAAGAGTGCGAACAGTATTGATATTTTTTTTCATTTTATTCGCAATTTCCTGATATGAATATCCCTCATGGACAAGTTTTAATACTTTTTTTTGATCTCCGGACATATCTTTGAGCACCTCTTCAATATCGATGGTGTTCGCTTCTTCAACCTGAGATTCTTCAATCATAATCTGCTCATCTAAAGATAACACTTCTTTATGGGAACGATAAAACATTTTCAATTCGTTTCGCGCACTCTCGTATAAGTAAGGCAAAAGGGGTCTTTTTTCATCAAACCTCTCGATGGCTTTATAAAAATTGATGAATACGTTTTGGGTTAGGTCTTCCGCCTCTGTCTTATCAAACAGGTGGGAAGATACAAATTGAAGAATTCGCGACGTATACCTTTTTACGATGTATGAGTAGAGATCAATTTTGCCTTGTCTTATGTTGATGATTATTTCTTCATCAGTGGGATGTGCCTTTTCCATAGCCATGGAGTAATTATACTAATTTTGATATAATACAGGTAATGAAGCAAGGCAAAATATTACTTATAGGACGCCCTAATGTGGGTAAGTCGACTTTTTTAAATAACTTAATTGGTACCAAGGTTGCCATAACCTCACCCAAGCCTCAAACCACCCGATTCCCTATCAAAGCTCTGTATGAAAGTGAGCAGGGTCAGATCATTTTCATTGACACACCCGGTATTTTTGGGAAGGCTGAAGACAAGCTTTCTAAGCGTATAAACCAAAATACCTTTCAGGCACTCCATGAAGAGATAGATTTAGTTATCTACATGGTTGATCACACGAGAAAAAGAGATTTTGAAGAAGGAAAGGTGTTGGGTATTGTCCGAAAAATTGAAAAACCAAAAATACTCGTCATCAATAAAATTGACGACGATGAAAAGACATACCTCCCCCAATATAAATTTATGGAAGACGAATTCAAGGACGTCTTTCTCATCTCAGGATTGAATCAAACCCATGTAAAACCCTTGATGAAACGAGTATTTGAGTTCCTGCCAGAAAAAAAAGAAAACGAAAAAGGGGTACTCTCCGAGGCACAACAAAAAGGGGTTTATCCTCTTTTAAATGTGGACAGTTATGTTTTTATCGCGGAACTCATCCGAGAAAAAGTGTTTCTCATGATGGGTGAGGAAATTCCTTACACGACGACCGCGGTTGTGGATGATATTGTAACCCGGGATAATGGGGTCCTATTGATAAAGGCACGTATTCTTACCACCCAGGACAGGTATAAAAGAATGCTTATAGGTACGGGGGGCCGAAAAATAAAAGAGATAGGAAGTTATGCTCGAAAAGAAATCGCCCTTGCAACAAATAAAAAAATATTCTTAGAGCTCAAGGTTGAGACCGATGCCCATTGGCAGGAGACATATTATTGACGATAAATAGTGTCATCCCGACCGACCTGCCTGCCGGCAAGGCAGGAGTGGAGGGATCCCTCGACTCCGCTCGGGATGACAAATTATAAAAGGCTTTTGAGTCTCTTCTGACATTCTTCCTTACCGAGAAGCTCCATCGATTCATTCAATGGGGGAGAAATCTTTTTACCGGTAACCGCAACTCGCAAAACCATAAAAAACTCACTGTTTTTCATCCCTAATTTTTTTGCCAAATCCCCCATTACCCCACCTACCATTAAGGCTTTCCAATCTGAAACCGTTGATAATGTATCAGAAATATTTTTGAGCAAATTCTTATATTTGCCCATGTCAACCTCGTAGGTTGCCGGGGCAG
>CAYINK010000105.1:0-4276 GCA_964364765.1 uncultured Gammaproteobacteria bacterium | reverse complement strand
TTTGATCGTGCGACTGCACTGAAAAATATAGACGTCGAGTTGAAGAAAAGAGCCGACTTATTCCGTACAGAATATGGAAAACGTATGTTCACAGAATTGTTTCCAAAGTATGTTGAATATTGTAACAACGAATTGAAATAGATTTCAATTGAAATGACTATCAATACACCGGCGGGAGTTGTTGGCGGTTTTTTTGCATGATTGCCCAGGCGGCGACCGCACCGGCTACGATAATCAGGAAGATGAGGATTAATACCATACCAATTGCAGGGCCTAAAGGGTTTACACTGGTTGGTGTTTCTCCCTTGTCTTTCGAAGGAAACTGACTGGAAGTTGTTCCCGAGGAACCAGGAGATGCCTTTGATCCAGACGATCCGGGTGCGTTTGCCTCCGTCTGCCCTTCAGCCGTTGCCGCCTCATTTTGTGCGTTTCCAAAATCAAAAGGAGAGAGGGCCTTTTTTTGGGTAATTACCTTCCCCCCGCGCGTACCGTCTAATAGATTAATATTATTTTTTGTCAAATAGGACTCATTGGCTTTAGCAAACTCATACAAGCGGAATGAAGACCTCTTATTAGTTAGGGGTGAAGTTACTTCAATCGTAAACTCCATGGGGGGTAAATCACCAGAAGCTATAAAAAAATATCCATTTGCATCTGCCGTGGTCTGATAGTAGTCTGCTTTCGCACCTTTTATGCGGAGCGCAATTTGTGCATTGCGGATTATTTGTTTCTGATCTCCATATGCATACCCTTCTATAAAGTTTGGTACGAGGTCTATTGATATCTCAGATGAGGTTGACTGAGCGTTCACTTCATGACTAAATAGTTTTTGAAAGAGTGTGGTAAAGAAATTTTTAATCTGTGTCACCAGATTTCCCGTCAGATCAGCTTTTACAAAGTTCATTTTTATAGGGGAAAATTGAGTAAAGAAAGAGTTACTTATCTGAAAGCTATAATCTCCTGTATTGTCTGCTATTTGATTTGCTTTTTTTCCATTTTTATCTGTTGCCCCCACGATTTCCTTACCATTCTGCGATAGTTTGATATAGGTAAAAGGATAGTCGGCTTTACCATCAAATGATTGCTCTAAACCAAGTTGACTATTGGAATAAGAACCTTTTACCTCTGCGGCTATATAGGGACGATTCAAAGGGGTAAGCGCGATGTTTCGGCATTCGGGATTAGGAGCGTCTTGCGCAACCTCTGCGCCCGTATCAATAAGTTCTCTTATCGGTTCATCCGGACTATAGATTGTACAGCGACTTCCAAGAGAATCTGTAAAATTGTATACCTTTTGAGCATTTTTATGAAGAGGTGGATTTTTTTCAAATTTGTACCCCGGTGGAGGGGTGACGGTCATAAAATATATTCCCGGCTCAACACCATAGTTATATATGCCATTCGCCGCCGTTATGTGATTGTTATTAAAAAATTGAGTATTAGCCACTTTTGTTTTGTTCGAGTCAAGTATGGTTGTGATTACCCCTGGAATGGGCTCAAGACTTACGGCATCAAATACCACTCCATAGGGATCATAGTGGGTCCAGTTTATTTGTGCGCAAGTACCTCCCCCATCTTTGAATATAAAATTAAATGTGCCTTGTTTTTGAGTGCCGTCATTACCAGCCGCGTTAACTGGCATTGGGTAAGTAACTTGCACAGCACGAAAAGTATAAGTATTTGGTGTAGTCCCCGTCATCCCATCTAAGCCGGATATAACCGCATCAAAATTAATAACACCTCTCCCATCAGCTTTTTTCTTTTGACCATCAAAGGAGACATTATTTGTGAGGCCAGTTCGTTTGAAAAGGAAATCGTCATAAGTATTATTTCCTGTGGTACACGTATTTCCCGCTCCCGCGCCGCATACAATAGCATATATCTCCGAATTTGGCGCAAATGTGCCGGTTAAGTGTTTAGTGACCGTCCCCTCAGCCGGAGGATCATGGAGAGGAAGTGCAATTGTATCAATAGTACCAACTCGATTATGCAAACAGAAATACGCTTTATTGGGTTCGACGTTTGTCCCTGCAAAGGTAGAAGGCGTCAAGACAAATAGACAAATAAACAAATAAGCAAATAAACAAACGAACGAAAAAAATATTTTTTTCATAAAATATACGATTTAATTCATTCTAATTCATTCTTGGAAAGAAAATCAAGAGGATATTAGAGAAAAGGGAAGGCGGTGATTGCATGATAGAGGGGGACAATTCCAGCACCCGTATGGACGGAAATAAAATGAGGTGTGAATTGAGTATATTTTTCTTTTATTTCATTTATTTTTTTCTGCTCGAGTTGATCCACTTTATTAAATACATATATTTTTTTCTTGTCCTTCAGCCCTAAATCGTTTAATATGTTTTCAACCACCTGAATCTTTTCATCCATCTTCGGATCTGCCGCATCAATCACATGTAACAGAACATCTGCGTGAATGCTTTCCATGAGGGTTGATTTGAAAGCGTCCACGAGATCGGGGGGAAGTTTTTTGATAAAACCAATTGTGTCGGAAATAAGAATTTCCCGATTGTGATCGCGGTCATACATCTTGCCGACGGCACTGTCGAGTGTTGCAAATAAAATATCCGCCTCAAGCTTTTTCTTTCCGGTCAAAAGGTTGAAGAGGGAAGTCTTCCCCGCATTGGTATAACCAACGATTGACACGGTTGGAAATCCCAAGTTATGACGGCGCTCAACCTGTTGAGCTCGCCCTTTTTCCATCTCCTTTAATTTTGACTGGATCTCGCGCATCTCCTCTTTCCAGTGACGCCTCATGAGCTCCACATTGGTCTCGCCCAACCCTTTTGTTCCAACACCACCACCCTGTTGGGAAAAAGATTCACCGAGTCCATATATTCTCGGTCCCATGTGGCGCATGCGAGCTAATTTTATCTGCATTTTTGCCTCGGCGCTGGTTGCATGATTTTGAAAAATATGAAGGATCAAATCGACCCGGTCCCAGACTTCGATATTGGGATTATAGGGCCAACAAAGCTGTTGAATATGATAGAGCTGGGTGGGGTTTACAATGGCATTGATGACGATGATATCGATTTTTTTCTTTCCCACCATCTCCGCAATTTCTTCAGCCTTTCCGGACCCAATATACGTCCCGCCACTCGGGTGCATGCGGCGTTGAATCACATCAACCACATCAGCTCCGCCATAGGTGCTCACGAGGCTTTTCAGCTCGTCTAAATCCTCCATTGCCTCAAGTTTGGTATAGGCAGGAGAGACGATACTTATGAGAATAAATTTTTGCTTTCGGGGTTTTGCCATGTGCCTATTATACTCTCTTCAGTTTGAGGTATGACGCATTCCAGTGAAACACTTCACTGGATCAAGTTATCCACATTCTGCATTGCACATTACTCTTGACATTGATGTACAACCTTGTACAATAGAAGAATATGGATAACGCCACTTTTATTGACGCCAGTAAAGCTCGGATTGATTTTTTTAAGATATTAGACAGTGTCTATTTTAAAGATAGGTCTTTTCTTATCAAAAAAGCCGGCATTCCGGTTGCGGAAATTAGCAGGCCTAAATCTCTATTAACAAGAAAAAAAACCCTTGACTTTGCCGGTGCATGGTCAGACATAGACAATAAAAAAATTATTAGGAGCATATATACTGCAAGAAAAGATAAAGAAAAATCCAAAAGACATTTGCCTGACATGTACTAAACTATGTATTTAATTGATTCCGACGTTCTTATCAATTTCCTAAAGGGTGATCCTGATGCGGTAGATACGATTAAAAGAATAGGGAGCCACCTGCTTTACATAAGTGTCATCTCGGTAGGGGAGATATGGGAAGGCCTCCTGGAGACAAAAAATAAGAAGAAATTGGCTTCTTTTAATGAATTATTAAAAACCTTGACCGTGGTCAATATTGACCTTATGGTAATTGAAAAGTTTGCTTCGGTCAGAAAATTACTTCGTAAAAAAGGTATGTTAATCGATAATTTAGACCTTCTCATCGCTTCAACCTGCCTTGCTTACAATTTAAGCTTAGTGACGAAAAACACCCGTCACGTTAAAAGAATCCCCGATTTAAAAATGAATGCCTGATTATTTCTTAAAAAAATCCACCAAGAAGAAATCAATGCCGAGCGCAGTAGCTCCAAGCCTGTCATTTTCACCATCACCGATCATGAGCCAGCCATTTTTATCCCCCGTTAGTATTTTTTCAACTCCTGAGGTGTCAGGCTTGTAGAAAAGATTATCGTCCGCGGCAAAAATCATTGTAAATTTATCTATTATGCCTGCAC
>CAYINK010000104.1:0-4287 GCA_964364765.1 uncultured Gammaproteobacteria bacterium | reverse complement strand
ATCCCCATCAAAGAACAGAATATAACTATTACTTCATCTTTAGGCGATGTGAAAGAGCCAACAAATGCAACCGATGACCAAGGAAAAGCCACTTTCTACCTGTCATCGTCTCAGCCTGGTATTGCCGCAATTGAGGCAATCATCGGCGGATCAGTGACATTAACTCAAAAATTATCAGTTAAGTTTGAATAAATATGGCTAAAAAAATTACTAAAGTTGTTATTCCCGCGGCAGGATTTGGAACGCGGTTTCTTCCTCAAACAAAAGCAATGCCTAAGGAAATGTTACCTGTTGTGGATAAACCCGTTATCCAGTATGTGGTTGAGGAGGCGGTACATTCGGGAGTTGAGAATATTATCATTGTAACCGGCGCCAACAAGCGTGCAATTGAGGATCATTTCGATGTACCCAACGAAGATCTTGTCAAAAACCTCATGGCGGGGAATAAAGAGCAGGTGTTAAGGGAAATAAGGAAACTATCCGAAATGGCAAACTTTATTTATGTCCGTCAAAAAGGTCCTTATGGCAATGGGACCCCTGTGCTTGCGGCTGAGCCCATCATAGAAGATGAGCCTTTTGCAGTGCTCTGGGGGGATGAGTTTATCTATTCAAAGCCTCCCCGTCTGAAACAGATGATTGATGTACATGAAAAGTATGGTGGGGTTGTTATTTCAGGGGTAAAAATTGAAAAGAAAGAAGATTTGAAACGGTATGGTATCGCGGAGCTAGAACACGTAGCGGGAAATGTGCATAAAATAGTCCGTATTGTTGAGAAACCGGAGCCTTCTGAGGCCCCTTCAAACATTGCAACCCACGGGGGATACATCCTTCCACCAGAGGTATTTAGTGCATTAAAAAGAATCAAACCGGGGAAAGGTGGAGAGATATGGTTACCTGACGCCATAAATTTATTAAATAAGGAAGGAATACCTGTCTATACCGTCATTATCAAAGATGGCAGGTATTTCGATACAGGTAATAAATTTGAATACTTAAAGACCGTCGTGGAGTTTGCCCTGCAACACACCGAACTCAACGGAGATTTCAAGAAGTTTTTGAAGGGGTTGAGGATATAGGGTTATTTTGATATACTCAAATTATTATTTGATATTCAAACGAATATGAATACTAGCAATAAAGAAACGGTAAGTACGGAACATCTTTCTCCGTCGAGATTTGTCCAACCATATCATTGGAGAGTGGACGGTGGTCCTGAAAGTCAAAGTCCAGAATTGATAAATAGAATCTATCACAATGCAGAATATATTGGAGCAATGAGATCTTGGTTAGATGTCTTGAAGACTGGTGTGCCAAAAATAAGAACTATAGAGGCCACAATTGCTGAAAAAAAAACACAAGTGTATGTTTTTGCTGGACATAACTACCCAGCCGATGAGTTAAAAGGGAATATTGAAAAAATTGGCTCAAAAAATCATGATTGCGATGAAAATCCAATGCTTTATGAACAAGTACAAGTAAGTGGGAATGGGCCAGATGCAAGTTCTGATGATAAACCAAAAGAAAGTGTTTGGTTAGACCTGCGTCAAGGATTTGGTTTTTCTCTTACGGAAAAAGATGCAGAGCTTGCTTTACAAATTGCACAAGATCAATTGAGTCGAATTGGAGAAACACAATGGAGAAGTAAGTTTGAGGAGCAACTTCATATTGGTCCAAATGCGTCAGGCTTACCAAGAAACATGCTTAATGCAATATATCAGGCTAGAACAAAATTTATTCGCACTCCAGATCTAAAGGCAAGACCACCTGGCCAGATAATTCATAATCAGTAAATTAAAGGCTCAAAATTTAAATTTGTCCCCAAATAATTGTTATATCCTGAGGTTCAGCCACGAATCAACACCCGGGGTTAATGAGTTGATGATAGCTTAAATAGAAGATTTCCTTGGTTTTAATAAATATAAGAAAGTTCGTGGAGGATAACCTTCATGCTGTTTTAATAGCATTACTCTACTTCCTATAAGTTCAAAATGACTTTCAGGAAAACCTTTTTGATTCTCAGTTAGTATATAATGCCCGTTTGAAATTCCATATGCCGCGATAATGGAATCAAGCGATTTAATTTTATGTATTTTCTCATCATACCTACATGTATTACTTTTAATTGAGAATTCAGCAGCAGTTTGTAAAACATCACTCGTAATGCTATGTTTAGCAAAAAAGAATAGTTGCGATTTACTATTTAATACAAAGTTTTTCCATATTTCATTCCAACACATGAGCTCGAAGCATACAGGTGTTGGTACGCGCAACAAATATGATTTTCCAAGAATTGAAACTAGGTCAATTATTACTGCTTTGTAAGTGTTCTTTCTTTCATTAATATTATTTCCACTTTTTGTAAGTGCAAATACACCCGCTACAACCATTGAATCAAGAAGTATTATTGGTGGATTAGAAGGCATACTGAGAATTTTGTTCCCACTTTTCCTTAGCAGTATCAACTAGTACTTTTGCAGTTTTATCTTTACTTGATTTTTTTTGTATTTTTTCAACCACAGAAAATAACTCGTCTACAGTGAAACCAGCGCTTTGATTGTTTTTATATTCTTTCTTAATCATACTTACGTTATAACAATCTCAGTTATATTTGTCAAATCTAAATATTACTTACATTCAAATTTGTCATTCAAACTTTAGAGAGGAAGTGTTGTTAATTTGCCAGACTCATCAGATATTAATTTATTGACTGTATAAATAGCGTCAATGGATAATGCTCCATAAATATGAGGGTGTTTTTCTCCACTCCCTGGGGAAAATTCGTACATTATTTTTGAAATTACTTTTTCCGTATCTATAGTCAAAATGAGAAGATCTTTTCTTCCTTTAAATCTTCTATTCGCTGTGGGGAGAATTTGCTCTTTCGTTGAGGCATGGATAAAACCTTCTTTAGTAAGTGACGGAGGAGAATAGACAGCCTTCGTCTTCGCCTGGTCCCAATCGGATTTGGAGATGAGGTGGTAGATGATCATGAATAGTTATGGAATAGTAGGCTGAAAAATCTTTTGAGTCTCATTAGGGTCCCCATAAATACCCAATCTCCAAAAAGGGAAACTACGCTCCGCGGCTTCTCCCGTTTTCCCTTCATCTAGATATTTTTTTACATCTGCAACAATGTAGAAATCCTCTACCTCGTTTTTATGATTGGGATGAACTCCATAATTTACTCTTTTAATTTTTAGGTAGCGAAGATCTTCTTCCATATAATTTCCCTTAGGATTATAGTAAGTTACTACTAAATATGGAGTGCCATTTTCAACTATCACCTCGACTCCATTAATTTGAGAGGCGTCAATTTCATGTACTTGTTTACTTTGGTCTAAATACAGCAAATTTAATGTAGGTTTTTTTGAGGAATCTTGAACTTTTCTTGTAACGAAACCATAAGGCATTATATCCTTCAATTGACTGCCATCTTTTAATATTATCGGTAATTTACTATGGGCTGGTTGTTGCTCACGAGCAATAGATTTCGTTACCGGTGCATATTCTGAATTTGATAGTGCCATATGTCTCCACTTTATATTTTACCATCCCACTCTTCAAAAAACTCATTCAGAAAATCTTCCATATATTTATGTCTATGTTCGGCTATTTTTTTTGCTGATTTGGTGTTCATAAGGTCTTTTAAAAGAAGGAGTTTTTCGTAAAAATGATTAATCGTTGATGAAATATTGTTTACGTATTCTTGGGAAGTATTATGGTGCTTGTATTTTTGAGTGGGATCATACATGGATCGATTAACAGACCCACCGTAGGCAAAAGTGCGAGCAATTCCGATAGCTCCCATTACGTCGAGTCGGTCTGCATCTCTTACCACTTTTCCCTCAAGTGTTTTCATTTCTGAGGTTACGCCAGCTCCTTTGAATGAAACGGTGGAAACGATATCACAAATATGATCTATTGTTTTTTCCTCAAGGTTAAATTGCTTTAGCCAGGCTCTGGCTTGAATACTGCTTTCACTATCTTCCTTAGAGTTGTATTTCCAATCAGAAATATCATGAAGGAGAGAGCCCATTTCCACGATAAACATATCAACTTTTTCTGTTTTACCGATTAATTTAGCATTTTGCCAGACGCGCCACATGTGCCACCAGTCATGGCCTGAATGAGTGTCCTTAAATAATTTCTCAATATATTTTGCAGTCCTTCTTATTATTTCAGACTCATTCATGAGTTTATTGTAACAAAAATATTGATTCGATGCGCCATTTAGTCTTGTACAATTCATGATGAGCCCGAAAGCAGGTACGGTTTCAAGTACAACTT
>CAYINK010000103.1:0-4292 GCA_964364765.1 uncultured Gammaproteobacteria bacterium | reverse complement strand
TCTCAGAGCAGATCATCCGTTGTCGGAAGACCCTCGGATTGTCCCAAGCACAACTGGCGAGGCATTTGGGTATTGATCCGGGGACTTTGTCGAGGTGGGAGATGGGTAGCCGAAGGTTGGTAGGGAAGTATTTAGAGGTAATCCAACGATGGCTTGAAAGTTTTGGTGTCAAAATGGTGTGAAGTGCGTTAAAATAACCTTAATTTCAAGAAAGACTAATAGGCAAAGAAAATTAAAATGAGAGTAATTTAATGGTAGATTTGGGAAAAATAACTAACGAAAAAGATTTTCAAAGATTAGTTAATCATCTATTCGCAATAGAATGTAATTCGCCTGCCTTTATTCCTTCAAGCCCTTATATCGGTTTTGATAATGGTTGGGATGGCCGCTTTGAAGGGTTCTATCCCTATGATAATTTGGAGGGTTTATTTTCAATTCAATCAAAATGGACTCAGAAAAATTTTGATGAAGCAGGGAGCCATTTAAGATCAGAAATTAATAAGGAAATTAAGAAAGCAATAGAAAAAAAGGTCGAGCATTTGCGCATTGCCACAACTGCAGAATTAAGAGTTAACCAAGTCCAGGCTTTAGAAAATTTAAAACCAAAAGAAATAAAGTCATTACGTGTTTGGCATAGAGAAAATCTAAAAATCCGAATTGAGCGACAGCCCTTTCTTAGAAATTTTTACTTTGATGATCCGCAACATCCGTTATTAGTCCCCGCCAGTATATATTTTAATGATTTAGAAAAGCAATTAATTGATATCCCTGCCCATGAAATCACTGCATTTAAGTCTTATATAGAGGAATTTCAAAAATTTATAGCCTCAGATACAGTCCAACTATTTGTTATTCACGCGCCCGGTGGCTTTGGCAAGTCGCATTTTCTACGAGAAATATCGACTTTGTCGTACGAATGTGATCCCACTCGGCAACCGTGGATTCTTAAAACGGGTTATCGATCTTTTGAAGATGCTATACAAGAAGAAATCGATCCTAAAAAAAAATACTTGCTAATCCTTGATGATGCAGACCGGAATTTAAATATTTTAAATCCTCTTTTAGCATTTTTAACCAAGAGCGGCGTTGATATTAAAGTTGTGCTTAGTTTAAGAACCTCTGGAATTTATATATTGCAAGATAGAATACAAGAGTTGAGGGCGAGCGGCATTACAACTGTTATTAAGATTAATGAATGGTCAAAGGATGATTTACTGAAATTGCTTCGTTCATGTGCCAATAAAGATAAAGTTAACGACGAAGAAATTATAGTACATGATTTTCCTAATCCATATTTTATTGTGCTAATCGGTAAACGCATTAGAGGAGATGGAATCAAGGATTTTTTAAGAATTAAGGCTGAGATAATTGAAGATATCATTATTGATGCTAAAAAGTCGCTTGCCGACCTTTTCCAAGATGGGGTTGATGAGCTGCTTTTAAATCTAGCGTGTATTGTACCCTTCAATAAGGATGATAAAACAACAGTCAATGAAATAGTTAAACAGTTGGGCAAGAATGATGATCAAATAGCAAAGGCCATTGACCGACTGGTTCAGTCAAATATATTGCGACAGGTGGGCCGGGCAATTCGATTTTCGCCTGATATGCGGGGCGATGTCTATTTGTTGTATAAGCTAGAGCAATTAAGTAAAGAGTCTTTACGAAAAATAGTTTTACAATGGATGCCTCTGTTTTCGAAGAATATTTTTGTCAATTTAGGGGCAACATTTAAATATGGTCAGGCTAATATCATTGCAGCCATGCTAGAGGAATTTATAAATGAATGGATTGATAAAGCTAAAGATACTCCGGGCACTGATAGAAGAGAAAGACTAGAATGGTTAAAAAATGTTGTTGAATTTATACCAAAAGGATGCCTCGATTTATTAAAAACATATTTTGACTTTCCCCCTCCCCAAGAAACTAGTTTCCTTCACCCTGATGAATATCGGGTTGTTTTGCTTTCTACCGATGATTATGGGCCAGTCATCGATGGTTTAATCAGAAGTCACAAGCTGCGGGATGAGATATTACACTTAATAGAACGATTGTATTCAATGGAAGTAAAGGGCACATATGATAACTATAAGCCATTAACTTTAGTAAAAGATTGTGTGTCACCATTAAGAAATTCTGTTGATTCGATTATTGAAATAATCGCTTTAATGGAAAAGTGGCTGGATCAACCGAATAAAAACAGAGCCGAAATGATCAAGGCCGCATTGTCAGAAGTTCTTGCTGCAACACATGAATATAGTCGTTCTTATTTGGATAAAATGGAGTTCGGCGAAAGACCATTACAGAATAATCCCAAAGTAATACAAATGCGAGATGCAGCAATAGCACTACTAGAAAGATTGCTTGCACAAAGCAATATTGAGTATCAGCTTTGCGCAATTGATGTGGTAAGCGATATTGGCAAAACGAGGATGGGCCATATCTCAGCGTCTCAAGTGCCTTTAGCCGAAAGGTTTATTCAAGAAAAGAACAGAATGATAGATAAAATTGGACACTTGATTCATGCCAACGCAGATTTCCGTCTATTGAGTGACATAGAGGATTTGCTATTACATTGGTGGAGTCAAGATGCTCCGGGAGTAGAAAAGATTACGGAGCTGTTGAAGGCCATTCCCCGAAGCCCTGAATATGAACTTTTTCGATATTTTTCCTCTCGGTTAGATATTGTTCAAAGTTTTGAGGAAGTTTCAAAGGATGCTCCCCAAACTAATAAATGGCCGTGGTTAGTTGAGAATGTAATGTCAAAAAAATGGCATTTGAAGCCATCTGATTTTTCAAGGCCGATCCAACAATTAAATCAGGAAAATAGTTCTGCCGAGTTGATAGCAAAATTTGTAAATCGTTTTGCCAAGAAGATTGAACCTTTAAATTCACATCTATATCCCATTTTTATTTACTGTTGGGTTGAGTTGAATCCAGACGCTTTTAGAGAAATTCGGGATAACACCACATTATGGCAATTAATACCCGATTATTTCAAAATGGAAATCGACGGTGCATTAACGAACCTTGATCCTAATTATCTGCAAAGGTTAGCTAACGAGATATTGTCAGATATTAATAAGGCAACAGATGAACGAATCAGCACGTTGCTACATTTGATTACAACAAAGCAACCAAAAGAGCGATCGGATTGGTTAAGAAAACTTATCGGGTGCGGTAATGACAAAATAATAAGCAAAGTGGTGCGAAATCTTTATTTTGCTTTCAAGGAAAACAAGAATGTCGATGACTTGATGGGATTATTATTATTAGCGTTAAATGAGATCAAAAATATTGATAATCAGTTTGTTGACAACGTTTCATTTCTTACTCACTCACTGAAGGATGATTTTAAGAAGCACAAAGATATTAACAAGTTAGTCAAAGCTCTTTACGAGTTAATAAAAGGCAGGCCTGAGTTAGAATGGCACGATCAGGAAATAGTTGAATTTTGTATTGAGAATGTGGAAGAGTTGATAGCTTTCATTGATTATCGACTCCAAGCATCCAAAAAGCATAAAAAGCGAACTGAATTTGAGGCGATACCGTATGATGGAATAAAGCATTTAAAGAGTGCGATTCAATCCTTTGAAGACTACAAAAAATTTCTTAATAAAGTTCTTGAATGGCATAACATATATTCTGAAGGCATAGAGCATTATGATGTCCAGAAAATTTTAAAGCCAATCTTGCTTGCGCGGGATAGTAAAACTAATCAACTTTATATTAGAAATTTTATTGACGAACTTATCCGAGGGAAGCAAATTGATGAAGTTTTGGTGTGTGCGCAATATCTTCCCCTCAATAGTGAAACTGCCGATTTATTTTTGAAAGTATCAGAAGAAGGGATTAAGCATAATAAATTAGATATAATTCGATCCTTGTTGTTTTCAAAGACACACCCTGAGGGCGGTTGGTCTTCTTCAGGGCAAGCTCCACCCGCCCTTTTGGAAAAGAAGCGGATTTATGAGGAAATGCAGAAGAAAACTTCTGTGGGGGCCCTCAGCAATTTATTGAAGAGGTGCGAGGATAGTGTTGCTCAGTCAATAAAGGAACACTTGGATGATGACAAAGAATTTTTGGCAAGTAGAAGTTAAGTAAATTAAGGGGATATTCTTGGGCAGAGAAATACGTAATGATATTATCAAATGTTTAACTAATCGTGGGCCTAATTGGGTTCGAGAAGGGGCAATCCTTCGTGACCTGTCATCTCATAATGGGGATGAAGTAAAACAGTACCTTAAACAGTTAGTCGGTGAGAAAAAAATAAGTGAAACTGTCCACCGCAT
>CAYINK010000102.1:0-4361 GCA_964364765.1 uncultured Gammaproteobacteria bacterium | reverse complement strand
CTCAACACTTTTGGCGTGTCCGTTATCCTGATATACGCCTTACTAAGGCTTATTCTTCAAAAGAAAAAATTGAAATGATAGTAAAAAGTTTTGAGGAGGTTTATCTATGGGTAAAAAACAAGCTGAAAAATATATAAAAGAATATATTACTCGATTAAAATCGGATCTGAGTTCTTACAAGGTGATCCTGTACGGCTCATTTGCAAATGGCACTTATAAATCGGGTGAGAGTGATGTAGATCTCCTTGTTATTTCAAAAGATTTTATACATATGGACGATGACGAACGATTGGATTTCCTTTACAAAAATACTGCAGGGTTGCCTTTGGATTGGCATATCTATGGATTCACACCAGATGAAATTAAAAAAGTAAGTCCCCTAAATACACTGTCTGAAGCACTCCGTACCGGAAAACAATTAACAATATAAGACCACAGGAGAATATACTTCCTCCGCTTTTCCTTACTCCTCCTGTGCAAAATAATATCGCTCCGTGAAAAAAATTCCTCTTGACATAATATCACCTCCTTAAGTGAAATGGATAGTTAGTTTTGTATATTCTCTTTCTATCATGTAAAATAATGGTGTGGAGAATAAACAAATCATCCAAAATTGGCTTCTGAAAGCGGAAAAAGATGCTGAAACAGCTAAAGATCTTTTTAGACTTAAACATTACGATTAGAGTTTATTTACTAAGAAAACTCCGATACTTTTTACTCACGATCTTGCTCGGTTGGCAAAAGCAACGCGTATTACTCTTACCGATCTTCAGGTTGCACAACTAAACGAAATTACTACTTTTAATATTAAAGCTCGTTATGATGACTATAAGCTTTCTTTTTATAATAAAACAACAAAAGAATACACCAAAAAATGGTTAAATATCTGTGAGGCTTTATATGTCTATTTCAAAAAAGACTTATGAGTATAAAAAAAGTAACTATAATTGCAAAAAAATACATTCAAAAGATCGAAAGTATTGGAATACCGGTGACACGCGTTTATATTTTTGGCTCACAAGTAAAAGGCCGAGCGCGTTATGGGAGTGATATCGACCTCTGTATCATTTCTCCCGCCTTTGGACAGGATAGACAAAAAGAGAGAATTATGCTCATGAACCCCATCCCTTTTCTCCCGATGATTTTCAGGACAAACAGGATACTCTTGCGCGGGAAATTCAAAAAACAGGAGTTTCTGTGTAACTACTCCCGAAAAACTGTCTGTTTCCGACCTGAAAAAAGACACGTCCGTACAGATTTTCTATGAAGATGAAGCCGTAAACGCACTCCTCCTTTTTCTTTCTCCTGCGAGTTCAACCCCATGCTGAAGACGTTATTTATACACCTCATGGGTTCCTACATCGATAAGACCAACTGCCTCCTCGTCGATAAACTCAAAGAGAACTCTGAGATGATAGTTGATGGAAAAGGACCAATAAGACAGTAGTTTTCCTGATAGTTTATGGGTTTTGAGAGAAGGATCGAATGGATTAAGAAGGAATCTATCAAGTTTTTTTATGATGAGATTTTTATCTTTGGTATATTTTTTGAGGGATTTATGAAAAGAGGATGAATAGTAAACTCTTTTTATGATCATGTTTTGAATAATTCACCAACTGATTTCATGACTTTTAATTTTTTCTCGGCTTTTTCCTTTTTGTAGCTATGGATGGCTGATAGGGCTTCTTTTTCCTCATACTCTCTTACTTTTGCAACCAGTGACCGATAGAGATCGGGGGTCAGCAGGATCGCCTCCAGGTCGTTTTTTTTAAGGATGAGTAGGGGATTTTTTGACGAACGTAAATTTTTTAACAATACCGCATAGTTTCTCTGTAAATCGGAAACGGAAGCGAATGTGGGTATATAAGGATAATAAGTATTCATAATTAATTACATAATAATATACATATCATTATTTGTCAAGCCCCTTTGGCGGCCAATACTTTCAATGTTTCCCCAACCTGTCAGGTTGATTAGGGCGCTGTGATAACCTACCCATGAGGGAGTGAGCCCTCTCCCCCGCGGTTTCAAGTGGAGGGTTGAGGTAGACCTCCTACAACTTCCCCTGTATATTTTCTTCCAATAATGTAGAATAACTCTATGGATAACAAGCAAATCATCCAAAATTGGCTTCTGAAAGCGGAAAAAGATGCTGAAACAGCTAAAGATCTTTTTAGACTTAAACATTACGATTAGAGTTTATTTACTAAGAAAACTCCGATACTTTTTACTCACGATCTTGCTCGGTTGGCAAAAGCAACGCGTATTACTCTTACCGATCTTCAGGTTGCACAACTAAACGAAATTACTACTTTTAATATTAAAGCTCGTTATGATGACTATAAGCTTTCTTTTTATAATAAAACAACAAAAGAATACACCAAAAAATGGTTAAATATCTGTGAGGCTTTATATGTCTATTTCAAAAAAGACTTATGAGTATAAAAAAAGTAACTATAATTGCAAAAAAATACATTCAAAAGATCGAAAGTATTGGAATACCGGTGACACGCGTTTATATTTTTGGCTCACAAGTAAAAGGCCGAGCGCGTTATGGGAGTGATATCGACCTCTGTATCATTTCTCCCGCCTTTGGACAGGATAGACAAAAAGAGAGAATTATGCTCATGAACCCCATCCCTTTTCTCCCGATGATTTTCAGGACAAACAGGATACTCTTGCGCGGGAAATTCAAAAAACAGGAGTTTCTGTGTAACTACTCCCGAAAAACTGTCTGTTTCCGACCTGAAAAAAGACACGTCCGTACAGATTTTCTATGAAGATGAAGCCGTAAACGCACTCCTCCTTTTTCTTTCTCCTGCGAGTTCAGGCGGGGGTGGGAGGTAGAAAATGGTCTTGACAACTCCAAATTACATTGTATAATGTGATTATGTATCACAGATTGATAAATCCAGCCGTAAATAAAAGTCTTTTTTTGTTTGGTCCTCGCGGAACAGGAAAAACTACCTGGGCAAAACAGTATTTTCCCCAGGCACTCTACTTTGATTTATTGGAATCGGGAATATATAAAGATTTGTTGGCGAGACCACACCTCCTGGAAGAACTTATCCCAAAGGATTTCCATGAGTATGTGATTATTGATGAAGTTCAACGGGTGCCAGAGTTACTCAATGAAGTCCACAGACTCATAGAATCAAAGGGACTCAAATTTATCTTGACAGGAAGCAGTGCGAGAAAACTGAGGCGAGGTGGATATAATCTCCTCGCTGGGCGTGCTCTTACCTACCAAATGTATCCATTCACGGCGCTAGAAATGGGAGATGATTTTGATCTTAAAAAAGCGATTACCACTGGCATGTTACCGCTCGCACAACTATCAAATCACGAAGAATACTTAAAAAGTTATGTCAAAACCTATCTTGATCAAGAAGTTTTACAAGAGGGTTTGACGAGAAATTTGGCGGCTTTTAGCAGATTTTTGGAGATTGCAAGTTTTTCACAAGGTCAGGTTTTGAATGTTTCAAATGTAGCGAGAGAGGCGGCAATTGAAAGAACAAGCGTTATAGGATATTTTAATATTCTACAGGATTTGCTCATCGGATATATGATTCCTCCTTTTACCAAACGAGCAAAACGGAGACTTGTATCACATCCTAAGTTTTATTATTTTGATGTTGGACTCTATCGGATAATTCGACCGATGGGCCCATATGATGCTCCGCAAGAGATTGGAGGAATAAGCGTTGAAACACTTGTATGTCAACAATTAGTGGCAGTAAATGATTTGATGAAATTGAACTACAAAATATATTATTATCGGACAGCAACAGGTACGGAAGTTGATTTTATCATGTATGGAGCACGAGGAATTATTGCAATTGAAATAAAAAGTAGTGATACGTATAAACCGGAGATGATTTCGGGGTTGAAACGATTTGCATTGGATTACCCAGAAGCGAAGCTTTATCTATTTTATGCAGGAAAGAGAAAGTTTTACATCGGTAATATCACCGTTCTCCCTCTCACCTACGCTCTTCATCATCTCTCTATTCTGCTTGATAATTCCTCTTCAGGGTGAACCCCTTTGGCAACCTACCAAATAAATGAACAAATAGACAAATAATCAAATAATCAAATCAATGAGCAAATAAACAAATGAATTAATTATCGATTTGAATATTGGATTATTTGGATATTTATTTGCATATTTGTATATTTGATTATTTGAATATTCGAAAAGGTAATTTACGTTTGACTTCCCCCTCCCCCCTTCCTCTCCCCCGCGATTTCGGACCTTTAAATACCCCTGTTAGCTAAAAGTTAAAATGAGACAATTTAAGTGTTTTAAAAGTTAAAATGAGACTGCTGAAAATCTGCTATTTTCTATTCGTAAAGTAACT
>CAYINK010000101.1:0-4366 GCA_964364765.1 uncultured Gammaproteobacteria bacterium | reverse complement strand
CTACTCACTCGCCGATTCGATGATAAATATGAACTGGAGGACATTCCGGGGGAAATAACTCTTGGAAATGAATCTTCATTACGGGGGAGAAAAGATAAGAGAATGGTAACCTTTGGACTGAGATCCTTGGTAAAAAGTGATAAAATATCAAGTCGCATTGCCACCCTCAATCACTCCATACCCGATGCAGTTTGGGACGAAATGCATCCGAAAAAACCAGTCTCCGCCCCTCCTAAACCGGTTTCTCCCCCCGTTACCAATACTCCTTCCTCAACCACCTCTCCTCCGGCGGAGCCTGATCCTGCCCCGCAGGAAACTCCCCCACCCAAAGCACCAACGATTATGCAACGGTTTAAAAGTTGGGTATCAAACTCGTGGTTTGGAAAATTGTGGAAAAAAATTTTTCCCTAATATGGACAGGTCGCGACCTGTCCCTACATTTGTTATACTAAAACTATGACTGATTTTTCCTTCCTACAAGTCCGCAATCCTAAAGAAGATGAGACACCGATTGAGTCGGCTACTCAGATATTTGCATCGGTTTTGCCCTATCCTTATATTCCTCTTCTCAAGCGCCTCTTATTTGTCCATCCGAAAACGTATGCTTTCGAAATTTATTTAATTAATCAGCTGGTATATTTTTACGCGACTACGCCAAAGACGAGCGAAACATTGGTACAAAGCCTTATTGTGTCATCTTTTCCTCAATCAAAAGTCACGAAGACGACTGATCCCATGGATATCATTTTCAAATCAAAATACTTAGGGATTGGGGAAGTTGCAACCAACAGTTATTCCTACATGCCGATTAAGACGTATTTTGATTTTAAAGATGTAGATCCTTTATCAGCCCTCGTCGGCTTCATGGCTAAACAACCCCCCCAGTTCCGCATGGCGGTACAATTTGTGGTAACGCCTCCCTATTATGCATGGCAGGAGCAAGGAGTGAAGGCGGCAGGTTCGCAGTTTTACGATGAGGCGGCACAAAAATATTCCATGTCCCCCTTAAAGCTTTCAATCATGAAAAAAACCACCTTTCAGGCGGGCAAGGTAGGCATTCGCCTCCTTGTTGGGACTGATACGAAGGGGCTTGATCCTTCCCCTCATGTGGCACAGCTTGCGGGGACATTCGGAAGCTTTTCCTTGGGAGAAGGAAATCAATTTGTTTTCAAAAAAGCCATTCTTTTCAAAGATAAACTGATCGAACGGATAAAAAACCGGACACTCTCTTATTTTGAACGGAAAAACCAGATATTGAACTCTCAAGAGTTGGCGAGCATGTGGCACCCGCCGGGGATTCTCATGGCGGGGATCAAAAATATTGCCTGGGGCAAGACCATGCAAGGAGAGCCTCCGGAAAATCTTCCTGTTGTAGATGAAAAGGCAACCGAGGAAACAAAAAAGACGGTCAATTTTTTCGCAAAGACAGAATTCAAAAATAAAGAGACGATATTCGGCATCAAAGACCCGGACCGCCGGAAACATATCTACATCGTCGGAAAAACAGGCGCCGGGAAGTCGACCCTCATTGCCAATATGGCAATTGACGATATCCGAAAAGGCCGCGGGGTTGGGATTGTTGATCCTCATGGAGATCTTTCTGAGACGATTCTTGATTATATTCCCAAAAGAAGGATGAATGATGTGGTCTATTTAGAGCCGTTTGATACCGCTCGTCCGTTTGCATTAAATGTATTGGAAATACACAATAAACAACATAAAGATTTGGTGACTTCTGGTATTGTTTCTATATTCAGCAAATTGTATAAGGATAGCTGGGGGCCGCGACTGGAATATATATTGCGTAATGTCATTTCTACTCTTCTTGAAGTGGAGGGCTCGACCCTTCCCGATGTCTTGCCTCTTCTTTCTCAATCGGAATTCCGCCGAAAAATTGTCTCCCAGTTGAAAGACGAAGTGCTCATTTCTTTCTGGGAAAAAGAGTTTGAAAAGATGCCGGATAAGCTCAGATCGGAGGCCATCTCCCCTATTCAAAATAAGGTGGGGCAATTCGTGACTTCGCAAATGATCCGGAATATTTTAGGAAAACCAAAATCGACGATTAACTTAGAAGAAATTATGAATAGCGGAAAAATTCTTATTTTGAATCTTTCTCAAGGAAAACTGGGCGAAGATAATGCGGCTTTACTTGGCGCTATGTTCATCACCCAGATCCAGCTTGCGGCGATGAACCGGAGCTTTGTGAAAGAAGAAGACCGGCGGGATTTTTTCATGTATGTGGACGAATTTCAGAATTTTGCCACCTCATCTTTTATAAAGATACTGTCTGAGGCACGCAAATATCGTCTTTCGTTGACACTTACAAATCAATACATTGAGCAACTCGATGAGGATATTGAACGGGCTATTTTTGGCAATATAGGAAGCCTTATTTCATTCGTTGTAGGTGCTCGTGATGCTTATGCATTGTCCAAAGAATATGGCGAATTATATGAGGAAAATGATTTGGTGAGTCTGGGAAAATATGAAATAATCATCAAGTTATGTATTGATAACATGACTTCCAAACCGTTCCCCGCAACCACGCTCCCTCTTCCGGCTTTATTAAACAATAATCGTGAAGCAATTATCCGTCTTTCAAAAGAAAAGTTTGGAAGAAAAGCTTAATCTCCCCCGAATAACCCAACTCTATATGATATTATGTAGATTGCGGTAACAGTCTAAAACTCATTATTGTTTCACAAAAGCTCTCGAGTTTGTGCCTCATTTATAATAGCCTGTCAACACAAACATGAGAGGTAACTACATTTATGGGCGATTGGGAAAGTGCGTATCGGCAGCCCGAAAAAAAAGAGGACTCACCCAGGAAGATCTTTCAGGAATTACCTGCCTGCACCGGACTCACATCGCACGGCTGGAACGGGGAGAATTGAACCCTTCATTCTGGACCCTTTTAAGTCTTTCACGAAAACTGAAAATCAGTCTAAGTTATTTACTAAGAGGAATAAAATAATACCGTTATTTCTTTTTCTTCGGTTCGAGTTTTTTCCACTCTTTGAGCAGTTCTTCTTTGAGCTTTTCCATCTCATGTCCTTCGCGTTTGACCTCTTTTTTGAGAAGGTCAACGGTCTCGTGGACTACTTTTTCATACTTTGTTTTATCAATTGACTCAACTGCTTCCTTTAAAGCGGCAAGCTTCTTTATAATCTCTTTTTTTGCCTTTAGATATACCTCTTTGACCTCTTGCGTGGTCTCGCCGAAAATGTGCTGAACCTTTTTATCAAGCTCTGCGTCCTCCAGGAGCTTTTCAAGTTGCTTTATCTTTATTGCAACCAGTTCACGATTTTCCTCGCCCGTGGTGGGGGAAAGAAACAAAGCGGCAAGCCCGCCTAATACCGTGCCAATTAACATCCCAATCCCGAATTTTGATGATTTTTGATTATCTGCCATAGATCATTTTTAAATGGTAACAATTAAATATAACACAAATTGAATCTTAAATGAATACAGAATTTCAAAACTGAATAATGTCATCCTCGGGCTTGGCCCGGGGATCCAGACTAAAATGACATTATAGCCCTGGATTCCCGCCCCTGCCTGCCGGCAGGCAGGTTCGCGGGAATGACGAGAGTAAGAAAATTGAAAAAAATTTTACGGCGTTGGGGTAATAGTAGTTGGTGTTGGAGTAGGTGTGGAAGGAGTTGGTGTTGTGGTAGTAGGTATTGGTGTTAAAGTAGTGGGTGTAGGGCTTGCAGGAATTGTAGTCGGAGTCGATGTTGCTACGGGAGGAGTTGGCGTGCTGGTTGGGACTATCTGCACACAGGTCAAAGGATTCACTTTTCCCACACAGCCTGACGTCATCCATTCCCGACTGCTACATGTTCTGTTTAATTTTTGACATATGGTAATACAGCTCGTTTCCCCGCAGACAAACGAACTCAAAGTGGGAAGGGGTATAGGAGTAGGTGGCAATTTAAATGACAGAGAGGTGGTCGGTCTTATCAAAGCTCCCGCCGTCACTACGGGTGTGGGAACCACCGTCGCAGTAGGAGTCGCAGTTGGAGTTATATCTATATTCCCTTTTGACTTAGTGGTAAAAGTCCACGGGACTCCCCCATTGTCATATTTCTGGTCACCAACACGGATCTGAAAATAATAGGTGGTACCGGGGGAAAGAAGAGTGATGTCAACGCTGTGCTTTTTTCCTTTTTGGGCTTCAGGTGCAAAAAAGTTGAGACTGGTGGGAGAGCTTCCGTACTCGATAACTCCTTGTGTCTCCTGATCGGTCGTCCAGCCGATATGACTTGCACTTTGAGTGCCCCCCGTTATCACCACGTCCCGAGGGGCAGTATCTGAGGCTTTGGTAAAAACCCCCTGCAATAATTTAAAACCAACAAAAATGAGT
>CAYINK010000100.1:0-4404 GCA_964364765.1 uncultured Gammaproteobacteria bacterium | reverse complement strand
GCAACTGAGAGATTTATCCGCCGGTCAAATAACCCGCGTGAATTTGGCAAAAGCATTATTGAATTTTCCCAAAGTGTTGTTATTGGACGAGCCCACGGCATCCCTTGATCCAGATGTGGCAACATATATTCGTGAATTTTTGCTTAATCAAAGAAAACAGTTTAATGTCTCGATAGTTTTAACTTCTCATAACATGGCAGAAGTTGAGGAAGTTTGTGACAGGGTTATATTCATCGACGGCGGAAAGATCATTGCCGATGACACACCCAACCATCTGGCAAAGACCATAAAAATAAGTCATGTGGAGTTGGTCGTGAAAGACGGACTGAAAAGAACAATCGATTATTGTCAAAGTAAACAAATCAAGTACCGCGTTGAAGGAAGGTACATCGTCGTTGATATAGAAGAGCACCATATCCCCGACTTCTTGAGAGAGCTTATGAGTATTGGTGTTTTTTATGATGAGATATCAATAGAAAAACCGACTCTGGAGGATTATTTTTTGCAAGTAGTACACTAAAAAAACTCTAACAGTGATTTATTTTTTCAGTATCCACCCATCTAATCCACTTTTTCCCCTGGAAAATAGGAATTTTCTAGGGTCAAACTGGAGTAAGATGGGTATACACAAAAAACCATGAAAGCACATCGGATATTCGGCATTATTTTGCGGTATCTGTATTTATTCAGGCACAGTTTTGACCGTTTAAGCGATGCTTTTTATTGGCCAACCATGGATTTATTACTGTGGGGTATTACGAGTATGTATTTTAGAACATATTCCTCAGGAGGGCCATCAGTTACCGTTATGATCATATCCGGAATTTTATTCTGGATTATTGTCTGGAGGGGCCAATATGAAATAAGCGTGAATCTTCTTGAGGATTTATGGAACAAAAATCTTATCAATATATTCGTCGCGCCGGTATCGTTTTACGAATGGGTCAGCTCGTTTCTTATTCTTGGAATAATAAAAGCCACTTTAAGTTTTACTTATGGCGCAGTTGTTGCATATATTTTATACAGAGTTCACATCTTTTCTTATGGCTTTAGTTTGCTACCCATAATGCTTTTATTAATTATGACCGGGTGGTGGAGTGGCTTTATGGGAGCAGGGATAATTTTACGTTACGGAACGAAGATACAGACAGTTGCCTGGTCTTTAGTGACCATTCTCTCCCCTTTTTCAGCAATTTATTATCCTTTAGCCATTCTTCCCCTTTGGGCTCAGAAAATTGCTTTATTTATTCCAACAAGTTATGCGTTTGAAGCGGCGCGAAAAGTGATCAATCAAGGATATTTTGATATGCAGATGTTTTTCATTGCTTTTTTCTTAAACATCTTTTACATTGTATTATCCATCATATTCTTACGAAGAAGTTTTGATAAGGCTTTAGATAGAGGTTTGGTGAAAGTGGTTTAACCGGTCCAGTTTTGATATACTACACATATGAAAGCACTTTGGGATTATGATAGAAAAGAACTTGAGAAAACTGAGGAAGGGCGCATCCTTATCCTTGAACGGATGATTAATTACGGACCGGATGGGGAAAAGATCAAGCTAACTGATGTCAAGAAATATTGGGATAAATTACAACTCGATCCACTCAAAAAGCGACTATTCAAGAGACTTATATGGAACAATTGACTCTTGCAACATCAGAGCAGAAGCTTATTTTAAATGAGATTAATAAGCATTCTTCATTTTTCTCCCAATTTTATTTCACCGGCGGCACCGCATTGAGCTATTGGTATCTGAAGCATCGGTATTCGGATGATCTGGATTTTTTTAGTGAAAAACCGTTTGATATGTCAGAACTCCTGAGCATCATAAAACAGTGGTCAACCAAACACTCATTTGAAGTAACCGTTGATAAATATCAGACGATGAATATATTCAATTTTACTTTTTCAAACAAACAAAAGTTAAAGGTAGATTTTGTACATCATTTTCAAAAACGGGTTGAAAAAGGAACTGCCTGGAAATCTATCGCTATTGACAGTCTATTAGATATTGCAATCAATAAATTATTGACTATTAATCAGCGGACAACGGTTAAAGACTTTGTGGATTTATTCTTTCTTCTTAAATCATATTCATTATATGACCTTATGGAGGGAGTTAAGGTAAAATATGGAGTAAAACTTGATACCCTTCTTATAGCTTCTGACTTTCTGAAGGTTGAAGATTTTACTTTTTTACCCCGCATGATCAAGCCGCTCAAGCTGAGCGACCTTGTGTCCTTCTTCCGCGATCAGGCAACGCGACTAAGTAGAGAGTCGGTGGAATAAAATTTATTATGGACATATTAAAAACCAATGAGCTCACCAAACGGTTCGGCGAGTTTGTAGCGGTTGACAACATATCTTTTTCAGTTAAGGAAGGTGAGGTAGTGGGTTTTTTGGGACCCAACGGTGCGGGAAAGACGACGACCATTCAGATGCTTCTTGGTATCACGACTCCTACAAACGGAACGATCCATTATTTTGATAAAGATTTTTTTAAAGATCCACAGTATTGTTTAAGCCGCATAAACTTTACATCAGCATTTAATACTCTTCAGGGAAGAGTTACCGTGTGGGAAAATTTAGTCGTCTTTGCTCACTTATATCACGTTGAAAATCCCCTTCCCAAGATAAAAAAACTGGTTGAGCGATTTGAGATGAATGATTTAGTTCACAAAAGATATTGGGATCTTTCGACCGGTCAGCGGACCCGGGCGAACTTTATCAAAGCATTACTAAATGAACCGAAGATAATACTCATGGATGAACCCACTGCGTCTTTAGATCCGGACATCGCGGATAAGACACTTACCTTTATTGAAGAACTTCGCCGCGAACACAAAATCACCATTCTTTACACTAGCCATAACATGGCCGAGGTTACGCGAGTCTGTGATCGGGTCATATTTCTTGATAAAGGAAAGATAGTCGCGCAAGATACGCCTTTAGGATTAACAAAACGGATACAAGTAGCACAACTCCGCCTCACTTTTAATGAAAATAAGCCGGTGGTTGAAAAATATATGAAAGATGAAAAATTGACGTACCGTTTTGACGGAGAGCATGTAGTATATATCACAACAGAGGAAACAGCTCTCCCCAAAATCATTTTTGGTTTAAGCAAACTGGGGATTTGGATGACGGATATCGAGGTAAAAAAACCAACTCTCGAACATGTATTTTTACAAATTGCCCGAGGAGAGCCGTATGTCTTTTCATAGAATAAAAGCCATGTTTCTGCATGAGCTTCACATAACCAAGCATTCATACGAGGTCTTCAATGATCTATTGCTCTATCCCCTATTCAACGTAATCGTATTTGGGTTCATGATGTTATATCTTGCCGGTGCAACGGGGAAGATAGTGGCAAATCAAGTTTTGGCAGGTATGATACTCTGGCAGATGATCAATATCACTCAGTATTCGATTGCAGTTGGGTGTTTGTGGGATGTGTGGTCGCGTAATTTGACAAACATATTCATCACCCCCATCACGGTAGCCGAGTATCTTTTTTCCTATGCGGTGACGGGGACGGTTAAAGCAATAATTGTAATTGGTCTCTCATGCATCCTTGCCTATTTTGTTTTTCATCTGAATATTTTTTCAGTCGGATTGATGCCTTTATTTTTTATTTGTCTCAATCTTATCTTGTTCGGTTTTTCATTTGGCGTTGTTATGTTAGGTCTTATTTTTCGCTTTGGAACAAAGATCCAAGCCTTTGCCTGGGGGCTTTTGAATGTGGCTCAACCCCTCATGGCCGTTTTCTATCCGGTTTCAGTATTACCTGAACCTCTGAGAATCGTATCATATCTTTTTGCTCCCACCTATGCTTTTGAAGCTTTGAGAAAAGCCATGCGGGGAGAACCGATTTTCATTGATATTCTTTACTCATTTACTTTCAACTTCCTGTTTCTTTTAGGATCGGTTATATTCTTCCACCTCATGTTCAAAAAATCCAAAGAAACAGGACAATTTGCACGGCTTGAGGGATAAGGGTAAAACATCTGTGATATAATTAAAATATGTCCTCACTCCATACCACACCATCTTCAATCAGTGTTGTGGTCATCCAACATCAAAAACCTTGATTTGGAAACTGACAAACCATATATTATTCATCAAATACTTGCGTATGGGCGGCTAGAAGATATGAAGTGGCTTTTTTCCGTTTATCCAAAACAGACGATCATTCATACGTTTACATCAACCCCGTACAAGGACTATAGTAGATCGCGCTTTTATTTTGTAAAAGATATGATTATGGAAGTGTCTGATATGCCATTATCCGAGTCACTCTATGTCAAAAATATACCTCGAGATATTCAAGGTCATTTCATAACCTATCTTTGTATCATTGCGAGGAGCGTAGCGACGCGGCAATCTTGATGAGTTTTATGA
>CAYINK010000099.1:0-4504 GCA_964364765.1 uncultured Gammaproteobacteria bacterium | reverse complement strand
AATCAACTAACATATTATGTTCAGCAATTTCTTTGGGATCATGAAGAAGAGCGCGAGCCAGTTGCTGATCTTCTTTTTCATCCGTACCTCTTCGGATTGTTCCCGCAAGAGGTCTCGTTGTCATTTCGCCATCTCTTAGTGAAAAAAGTAGTTCAGGACTTGCTCCAATAATCTTTTTATTTTTTATTTTCATGAAGTACATGAAGGGAGAAGGATTAACCTTTCTTAATCTTTCATAGATTTCTAAGGTATTTCCTTTTATATGGTATTCCGATTTGAATCCAACCTCACACTGAAAGGTGTTGCCTGCTTTGATGTGTTCTTTTACTTTTTCGACGATTTTTTTATGTCCGTGTGGTGATAAACTATCTCTCATAAACTTTATCTGTAGGGGCTTGTCCTTCTTCATCTCTTCTTCCATGATCCGCTTTAGTAGATTGCTCCTATCTACGTTGTGATAAAAATAGAAGATTTCATTGGTGTGTTTATCAAGGACTAATCCATCGGTATATACACCAAACATGAATTGATCAAAGAGATCATGAACTTTAATATGTAATGATGGTTCGAAATAATTTACTGCCTCATAGCTGAGATAACCAACTAATCCTCCCGCATAATTTTTAGCTATTGTGTGATTAGGCATGATAGACCGTAGTGCCATATAGGGATTGTTTACCGAGTAACTTTTCTGATCAATTGTCAGCTTATTTCCTCGTGCGGAAATCATATGAACTGGATCAAATCCAATAATTGAATACCGGGAAAATTTTTCCTCTTCGCCAAGTGATTCAAAAATAAAACAGATATTAAACTTTTGTTCTATTTTTTTAAATAGTTCATAAAAATCCATATCTTCAGCCAACTTGATATAGTTAGGTTTTTGAGATAGACTAATTTTTGGTATTTTTTTCATATTAATTATTTGAATTTATAACAAATAAACCTCCCGTATTTGGGAGGTTAAAGTCGATCTAAATAATAAAAGACTAACCCCCCGATTTGGGAGGTCGCCAACCTTTTTCGGTTATAGAACTAAATCTTCCTTTTGCAATTTCCTTTGATCCGCGAGTGACGGTTGCTACGCCAACCCCAAGCTTTTGTGCTATTTCATGTTGAGGGATACCTTTTTTGAGAAGTTTTACTATTTGTAGACGCACGGGAATTTCTTCCAACTCTTGAGGGGTCAAAATGCCATATAAAAAATCTTCCATTTCTTTTCGAGATGTAATTGAGGAAAAAACATTCACGAGTTCTTTAAAGTAACTTGATTTCATACAGATACTAGTATACTAGCATGCTAGTATTTTGTCAAGGGGATTATAATTTGATCAATGAGTAGGGGTCTTTGTCATGATTACAATCTACACAGTACTGAGAAAACATATCTTTCAATATTGTTTTTTCTTTCATCTCAATATTGGGATCGTTGGCAGGGGCAAGTTTATCTTGGTCTTTGTATATAGGAACCGTTGCCCTTGTAGCGCCCCCTCCTTTCGGTTCTGTACCCTTGATAAAATATTCAAATCGTGCCCCGCAACTTTCTTTACCCTCCCCATCTTTTGTCATAACGGCACCCGAATCATTACAAATTTGCATGCCCACCACATTTTCCGGTTTGACCGGCCAGAGATTGGGTTGATTTTTCAAGACATTGGTCATGACTTTATTCCAGATGGGTGCGGCGCCTGTTACTCCGGAGGAAAGATACGGATTCATAGGAGTTGAGTCATTATTTCCTACCCACACAGAGACAAGAAAATTAGGAGTATATCCGATTGTCCAGTTATCCTTTTTGTTATCAGTTGTTCCTGTCTTGACTGATACGGCATGACCCGGCACATCCAAATAGGAGGAACTGCCAAATGATGCCTCCCTTGCGTGATTATCAAGAAGGATATGGGAGATGAGATAGGCAGTCTCAGTGGTAATAGCTCTTTTTCCGGGGATTGCAACCGATGAAGGAAGCGAGAGGGATTTTTTTATATCTTCAATATAATTTGAATCAGAAAATTTATAGAGCTCTTTGCCAAATTTATCCTGGATTTTTAAAATTGATTGAAGTTTGCGCGGTATACCTTGATTTGGGAATGTTGAGAAAGCCTGAGCCATCTCAGTCATACGGACTTCACCACCACCAAGTGTGATTGAAAGTCCATAGTTTTCTGGTTTTTCAAATGAAGTAATAGTAAAGGCAGATGCGGAGGCAATAAAATTTTTTACTCCATTAAAGGCTACCATTTTCACCGCAGGTATATTGTACGAATTACCCAGTGCCATACGAAGCTGTACCGGTCCGTGAAACTGCCCGTCATAATTTACTGGACAGTAAGAGCCTACTTGCCCTCCTGCGGTAAAACAAGTGGGAATATCCAAAAACATGGTACCCGGAGTCACCAGTTTGCGGTCAATACCTATGGCGTAATTTATCGGTTTTATCGAGCTTCCCGGCTGACGGAGGGCGGTTGTCACATTAAATGCTCCTGATCCGGTTGCGAAGTAGTCCACACTTCCGACCATGCTCAGTATCTCGCCGGTTGGAGGACGGGTTACTAAAAGCGCCCCATTTGAAACATCAAGGTACTTAATCTTTTCAAGCTCACTTTTGAGGATGGATTCGGCCTGTTCCTGAATATCCAAATCAAGAGTGGTGGTAACTTTTAGACCGCCTTCTTCGACCTGTTTAACCCCATATTCCTGCTCCAACAGTGATTTAACGTAGAAAACAAAATGCGGAGCCTTGATAGAAGTGATAAGGGGGATGGCACTTACGGTTGCCTCAGTCGCTTTTTGTATCATCTGTTTGTCAATATATCCCTGCTCTTCCATTTTCCTCAATACATCATCACGTCTTGATTTAGCCAGCTCGGGGTTGTTATAGGGAGAGTATAGAGAAGGGGCCTGAGGTAATCCCGCAAGGAGGGCGGCCTCCTCAAGGGTCAGATTTTTAGCGTGTTTTCCAAAATAGGTTTTTGAGGCCTCTTCAATCCCATAGGATGAACCTCCATAGGGAATCTGATTAAGATACATTTCAAGAATTTGATCCTTAGTAAACAGTTTTTCGGTTTGCAGAGCAAGCACAATTTCTTTTAATTTGCGAGTAAGAGTGCGTTCCGGTGTGAGAAGAGCTCCTTTAACCAATTGCTGAGTGAGGGTTGAGCCCCCTTGAAGATTGTGCTTAAGCATCATATCTTTTATTGCGCGAAAAACGCCGGAATAGAGAGAAACTCCGCCATGTTTATAAAAATCCTTATCCTCAACCGCAATGGAAGCCTGGTATGCATACTTGGGAACGTCTTTTAATTTTATGGGAGTTCTGTTCTGATCTTTATATATTTCATACAGAGGTTTACCGGTCCGGTCATAAATATGAGTCGATATGGGAACAGATTTATAATCCCTCAGAGTTTGCGGTGAAGGGAGTTTGTATAAAATAAAGTAATAAAATAATGCCGCACCTGAAATTAAGACAATAATCGGGATGATTATAATAAGGGAAAGTTTAAGGAAGAAGTAATTCTGTTTTGGAGGAGTCAATAGTGGCGTGACAACGTCTGTAGTTGTCATTTTAATCGAGGAAATAATGGCGCTATCTTTGAAATAGTCCCTTGCGTTGAGTGCATGATTTTCTCAGCGGTAGAAGGGATGAAAGGAAACAACTGTTGTCCAATCAAATGAAGTTTTTGAAGAACCTGGATAAGAAATTCTTTTCTTTCACCAGATGTTTTATTCCACGGTTCAAAATCATTGATTTGCTTATTAATACTTTTAATATCTTCCCATATTTGCTCTAATATAATATTAAATTGAAACGTACCGAATAATTCTTCTTGTTGCTTGCTATAAATAGATCTGTTTTCAGTCAAGATTATTAAACCATCTTTTTCAGCAAGAGTCGTTATTCTCATAACAATATTGCCAAGTTCGTTAGCTAAATCAGAACTATATAGTTCTTTCATTCTTGATTCAGAGTAATCACCGTCATTAAAAGGCGGAATTTCCCGAAGAAGATAATACCGAACAGCATCGGTGCCATATTTATTGATTAGAGTAAATGGATCAATCACGTTGCCCAAAGTTTTTGACATTTTTTTGCCCTCAATAGTTAAATAACCATGAACAAAAAGAGATTTGGGTAATAATAAACCAGCTGATAATAGAAAAGCGATCCAATAAATGGCATGAAAACGAATGATTCCTTTACCAATAACATGAACATCGGCTGGCCACCATTTCTGATATAATTTTTTATTCCAGCCAAAACCTACCCCTGATTGATAGATGTTGTCAGCATCAAACCAAACGTAGATTCTTTGCGTGTTATCGTCTGGAACCGGCACGCCCCAATTTTTGGCCCTTTCATTTGTTCGCGAAATACTAATATCCAAAAGTGGCTTTTTAAGAAACGACAGAACTTCTTTTTTTCGAAAATCTGGATAAATCCTCAGTTCGTCTTTAGAAATGATATTGATTAATTGTTTTTGATATTTAGATAGTTTAAAAA
>CAYINK010000098.1:0-4524 GCA_964364765.1 uncultured Gammaproteobacteria bacterium | reverse complement strand
AACATGATTTACATTTCCAAACGATTACCATAACTTCTTGTTCCAACTCGCTCATTGATTTTTGTTCCATAGGTACTACTTCACGTTTATAAACTCAAGTATCTTAGGTTCGTTATATGAATTTAAGATTTCACGCTTATTTAATCTTGTAAGTATAATCATACCTGAATAATTTCCCGGAGCAAGATATACATTTTTCGGGTATTTTTTAACCAGCTGTTTTAGTTTACTAACCAACCCCGGTTCACATCTATAAGGCATATTACAATTGTACTGGATAATAATTCCCGGATCACCCTTTCCATCGGCATGCTCGAGCATATGTTTTTGAACAACCTCAGGCATCGCGGTATCCAACATATGAGAAGGAGGATTTTCTTCAATATGTCCGCTCATATCTATGGGAGGTAAATTCGGACGGGATTTTATATAGAAATAAAGCCCCCCCATAAAGAAAAGTATTGTCAGGGCAATCAAGAATTTCGTCAGAATACTTTTCCATGGAATATTTGATGATATTTTAGAAGGGCTCATTTTATTTTCTAATTTTGCCAAGTATCTTCTCTCATGTCGATTGAGTTGCGCTTTTTCCTTGAGTTCATTGATTTTTTGTACGATAAGTTCTTTATCCATGGTTATTCAATAATTATACTTATCTATACCCCACATCCTCCCCCTTGTGCTGGAGGTTTTTCTTGGATACCCTTTTCAACAAGATATGCCTTGACACTTTGGGCGCCATATGCAGAAAAGACATCTTTACTTAAGAAAGCTTTTGGGTCGATATCTTTAAACTCCTGACCATACTTATTTTTGAAATACAACGCCGCATCAAAGGCATTACTCGGAAACCAAAAAGAGTTAATATATTTTCCCGCCTGATACATCTGAGATTGAGTCGCTCCTTGAGATGCCATAAGCTCATAGATTCCTAAAAGTGCCATACCGTGATTACAGTCGGGGAAAGCGGTAGAATTACCACAACAAGGGCGGTAGACATTTGATGCAACATCATATACGAGTTTTTCCTGATCCGCGGTGAGGGAGACGAGTGAGCGTTTTGCATAGTACTGCATGGAGTCCCCGCTCTTGGTAAGCGTCCATCCGCCGGTTGAGGCAAACGTACCCGGTTGCCCATTACTTTGCGTTATCATATCTCCTTCGGTGAGAAATTTACTTTTATTTGCTAACCCAAATGCCCAAAAAAAGTTAAGGAGGAAATACGAGTTTTCAGGAGTTATTTTAATTTTCTGATTTGATCCTTTAGTCAAAATAGAAAGTTGTTCTTTGCTTAAAGACTGTCCACTCTTATCATAAGTCGCTTTGAACTTATCCAAATCAATCACCCCCATATCAATCATCTGGGGACCGATATCGCCATAGGTAACATTCATTTCATATCCTTCAGGGGGATTAATCTGACTAAAAAGGGCTGTATTTTGAGTCTGCCCTGATTTTTTTACTTGCTGGTTTGCAGACAATGTTTCATTTTGCATGCGAATACGAAATCTGGAGGGAATTTGAGGGAGCGAGTATATTATTACAATAAAAAGAAGAAGTATTATGAATGGTTTCAATTGCGGAAATATTTTTTTTGAGAGATTGAACTCCATCTCACACAGGCCACTTGCTGGTTTTGAGTACTCATATATGGCATAGATAAGAAGAAGGATAGAGAGGGTCTTTATTTCAAGTCCCCCAAAAGGCAGGGCGGTAAGTGACGCCGCGATCCCCAGCGCGGGGAGGAGAAAGGCGCTACAGACGGAACACCCCGTTGCGGCGGCGGAAAAAATGAGCGATCCTAAGGTTTGGACAAGTGAGCCCTTAGATACCTTTTTCTTTTCTTCCAGGACGCTAAATAACATTGAGATTGATATTCCTATTAAAATGGCATTTCCGATACTTAATATGACTTGTAGCCATATGTATATCTGGTTGTTTGACTGCAAAAATGAATCCCACGTTGTTTTTTGGGTAAGAAGGAAGTAATAAAGAAAAAGAACGCTTACCGCAGTCAGTATTGTCAAAGCCCAACAATAGGGTTTGGCAAATGTTTTTTTAAGACCAACTTGGAAAATAAGCCAGGGAGAATATACTTTCTTTTCTTTCTTCATGGGAAAAGGAGAAATGATAATACTACATACTGTAGTATGTTTTTGTTAGCTTGTCAAGATGATTATGGGAAAAATCTCTTTTCCTTCATAATTTCTTCATATCGTATTTGGTATCTTCTTTATTATGAATAGTCCCTATATTGTAAATTACCAGGAAGAGGAAAAATCGGAAAAACCAAATATCCAGTTTATACTCCTTGCAATTTTGATCATTTTTTCCGGCTATCTTTATATGAGGGTACAAGCGCTTGAACGAAAAACCTTAAATGCGTTTGCCGCAAATGCAACACCGCTTGTGATAACCTCAATACCCGATGATAAAAATACTCCCACTCCTCAACCCTACGATCTTATCCCGGCGGTAACGAATAAAGATCACATAAGAGGTAATATAAATGCAAAAATATTGCTGGTTGAATATTCAGATCTTGAATGTCCTTTCTGCAAAAAATTTCATCAAACGATGAAACAAGTATTGAAAGAATATGGAGATAAAGTAGCTTGGGTGTATAGGCATTATCCACTCCCGTTTCATGCAAACGCGCAAAAAGAAGCGGAGGCAAGCGAATGTGCGGCTGATCAGGGGGGGAATATAACTTTTTGGAACTATATCGATGAGATCTTAGATAGAACCACTTCAAATGGAAAAGGTTTTCCGCTTAACAAGCTTGTTCCCTTGGCTGAGGAATTGGGGTTGGATGGAAAAAAATTCAAAACATGTCTGGATAATAGCACGTACGCGCAAAAGGTTAAAAAAGGAATAGAGGATGCTGAAAAAGGGGGTAAGCTTGGCACTCCAACTACGATTATTATTCCTTCAACAGGAAAGAGAGATATCATTTTAGGCGCTCTATCCTTTGAAGAAATAAAAAAGCGATTGGACCCGATATTGAAATGAAGTATATGAACTCTTCATATTTTCTTCATAACCCATTTGGTATCCTATCATCACAGAATAAGGGCAACTGAAAAGTTATTAATTTGAATATAATGAAAATATGAACAAAGCAACCGTACATATCAAAGGCATGCACTGCCGATCATGCGAAATATTAATTGAAGATGAGCTTCTTAAAATAAGCGGTGTTACCGAAGTGAAGGTTAACGAAAAAAAAGGGAATGCATACGTATGTTATGAAGGAGATCTTGATCATCAAAAAATTGAAGAGGCGGTGCGCAATGCGGGGTATGAATTAGGATTCAAAGAAAAAGCGCCATTATTTTCCAAAAGAATGCAGGATTATAAGGAGCTTGGGTTTGCTTTCTTGGTCATGGTTCTTCTTTATATGATAGGAAAGGAAATGGGAATATTTAACTTCGCGATCAAATCAGGAAGTAATTACGGAAATCTTTCGATCGTGTTTCTTGTAGGTCTTACGGCAGGCATATCAACATGTATGGCTCTTGTGGGAGGACTCGTGCTTGCGGCCAGCGCCAGGTTTGTTGAAAAACATCCCTTAGCATCCACGGTTCAGAAATTTAAGCCACACATCTTCTTCAATTTGGGGCGTGTTCTTTCCTTCTTTGTGTTCGGAGGAGTCATCGGGCTTGCCGGTTCCTTTTTCCAACTATCTTCCACGACTCTTGGATTTTTAACTATTGCAGTTGGGGGCGTAATGGTCCTTATGGGCCTACAGTTAACTGAAATCTTTCCTCGCCTCAGTGGATTGCAATTTACTCTTCCAAAAGGAATAAGCAGAGCGCTTGGCATTAAGGAACAATCAGAAAAAGAATATAGTCATACCAATTCATTTATATTAGGAGCATCTACCTTTTTCTTGCCTTGCGGATTTACTCAGGCAATGCAGCTTTTTGCAATCAGTAGTGGAAACCCAATAACAGGTGCCCTGACGATGGGTGTCTTTGCACTCGGTACGGCTCCAGGTCTTCTTGGAATCGGAGGTTTAACTTCTGTGATAAAAGGAGCTTTCGCAAAGCCTTTTTTCAAATTCGCAGGACTCATTGTTATCTTTATGGCAGTCTTTAATATTTCAAACGGATTAAATTTAGCTGGTATTAATGTGAATGCATTTTTGAATCAACGCCCGACAGTTTCTACTCAGGCCGATCCGAATGTAACCATGGAAAACGGTGTGCAGGTGGTGAAGATGATTCAGAACGGGAACGGCTATACTCCCAATTCATTTACAATAAAAAAGGGAATTCCGGTCAAATGGATAGTAACTTCAGAGGATGCCTTTACCTGTGCGGCAAGTATCGTTTCCTCAAAGTTAGGAATACGAAAAAATCTTGAGGCAGGAGAAAATATCATTGAGTTTACTCCAACTGAGGCAGGTAATATTCGCTTTACTTGTAGTATGGGAATGTATAGCGGTTCGTTTAATGTGATAGATAGTAACTCTTCATCAAGTTCAAGCGAGCAGAGCAATATAAATCAACCAGCTGTTCC
>CAYINK010000097.1:0-4556 GCA_964364765.1 uncultured Gammaproteobacteria bacterium | reverse complement strand
GATCTTTCAAGCCATCAAGGACCCCTTTTGAAAGCTTATCTATTGCCTGCGGCTGGTCTCCGGTAGGTTGAAATGGGGATTTGAGATAAAACAAGGTTTTGGGTGAAAAAGGTAACCTTACATTATAGCATAGAATGAAAAGAGGTTGCAAGGTGCGTATGAAGCAAATGTAAGGATGAACTCTGATCTGCTATAGGTTATGATATAATTTATAAATGTTGATAGAACAGTATAAACGTCGTGCAATAAGACAAAGCGCCCAATATTTAATTGATCCACTATTAAGGAGAGCGGTAATGGAGTCAGTGCGTGGTTTTGCAAAAAAACCTTTTGAACTATGAATAGGACCCCTGAAGGAGTTACAATTCACAGACCTAGAAGAGTCACTGAATTCACTTTAAGAAAAATAGCAGATCCCCAAACCCGTTGGGGGAAATCACTAAGCTTAATGAGAAGTATTTTGACTGATGATAAGCTTCCAACAATAGCTATAGCTAAAACAATGGTCGCAGGGATTATACGAGCCCAGTTAGGCCTGATGAAGGATGAGGCTGATGAGGGAGGATCATTGACTCCGTGGCAAAGTTCACCTATGGATGTCCCCGAATTGAGATATTTTTTTACTCATCGCTCATTAGAATTACCCGACCTGACCTCTCATATTCTGGGACGTCTTATAAAGTCACCAAAAATGCAAATGGAGCCTCTTGAAGTAGTTGGAAGAAGACTTTTACCTTATCTTTTTTTGAGAAAAGGTCAACCACTGATGCTTGTTCATGTTGCAAATTTACATCGGAGATTGCTTGAGGGTGGAGTTGACAAAACGAATGACTTTGCTCAATTTGCACTTAAAAGGGTAGATGAAAAAGTTGTACCTATTTCAGACATTAATCTCAAACAGCAATGGTTATTTCGATCAAGGTTTGCGGCGGCACAAATATACGTGAATGCGGGGCAACATAAAGAAGCGAGAGAGGTAGTAAATAATGAAGCATTAAGTCCTCACGATAGGGAACTTTTAAGAAGAATGTTTTTCTGGAATTCTTGACGAGGGAGCAACTGTTAAGTCGCTGAGTTCTTGTAAATAGTTTCTTCATCTGACATAATACATCATGGAAATCGTGAAGTTCCTGATTGATTTTATCCTGCATATTGATGTCCACCTCGGGCAAATAATTGCAACTTATGGTATTGCAACTTACCTCATCCTTTTCCTTATAATCTTCATGGAGACGGGACTCGTGTTTACTCCTTTTTTACCCGGGGATTCGCTCCTATTTGCGGCGGGTGCATTTGCGGCTTTGAACTCACTCAATATATTTGTATTATTAGTTGTGATGACTGGTGCGGCCATTCTTGGAGACACCGCAAATTATTGGATCGGGCATTTTTTTGGAAAAAAAATAATCGCGCACCCCAAGATCCCCATAGATGAAAAACACATAAGGGAAACCCAAAAGTTTTTTCAGAAATATGGGGGAAAGACGATTATAATCGGTCGCTTCATGCCATTTGTCAGGACTTTTGCTCCCTTCGTGGCAGGTATCGGCAGTATGAGTTATGGAACATTCATAGGATATAATATCCTGGGGGGGATATTGTGGGTTGGTATTGCAACACTTGCCGGATTTTTCTTTGGGAATATTGAGTTTGTGAAGGAGAATTTTTCTTTGGTAATAATCGCGGTGGTGCTTTTATCGTTAGTCCCAATCATATTTGAGCTGTTGAGAAAAAAATTGAAGTTTTAGACTGGATTCCCGCCCCTGCCTGCCGGCAGGCAGGTTCGCGGGAATGACGAAATGTGGCAGGAATAACGAATTAGAAACGGGAGTGATGATTTGCAAATAAATATGCTTTATATTGTAGGTACTCCGATTGGGAATATGGAGGATCTCTCGATTCGCCAAGCGAAAACGATAACTTCTGCAGAAATTATTGTGACCGAGGATACCCGATCAACAGGGATGGTGCTCAAACGAATTGAAGAGTTATTTGGTCTGAAGAAACATCATGAGTGTCGACTGATTTCCTATTATCAGGAGAAAGAATTCGAAAAACTTCCTGAAATAATGTTACTTCTAGAAGAGGGAAAGGAAATGGTTCTTATGTCTGAATCAGGCATGCCGCTAATTTCTGACCCGGGATATTTATTGGTAAAAGAAGTAATTAAGAGAAAAATTCCTTATACCGTCATCCCCGGACCTACTGCGGTTGTGACCGCACTCGCCCACTCAGGGATTAAATTAAATCATTTCACTTTTTTTGGATTTCTTCCTCGGAAAAAAGGGCACGTGAATAAAGTATTATTAAAAGCTAAAGATATATCTTTGTTACTTGATCACTCGCCCGTAGTCTTTTACGAATCTGCAAATAGATTAAATGAAACACTTGTCTTATTAGCTACAATCGCTCCAAATGCGCAAGTTTGCGTCTGTCGTGAGTTAACAAAAATGTATGAGGAAATTATGAGGGGTACGCCGAAAGAGTTGAGTGAACAAAAATTTAGAGGAGAAATTGTTTTAGTAGTTAGTTTTTGAGATTCCTCGACTTCGCTCGGAATGACATTTAAGAAATCCATAACCTTGTTTAAATGGACCAGTTGAATAAGGCCATTTCTGCTACAATAATTTAATGAGTAGTAGAATTTGTATTTCAAAAAGACTTATCATCATTATTTTGTTTTTTCTGCTTATTACGTCAGGTGCGATTTACTTTTCCAATCTGCTCTTAGAAAAACCAACCACAATGAAGACGAGGGCTGAACAGGTAAATTCGAAATCTAAAATAATAAATGGAGTCCTTGCCGATGAAAATGAATTTCCCTATTTTGTATTCATTTCTCTTTATAAAAATGGGGAAGTAGGCGGATGTGGTGGATCTCTTATAAGTGAAGAATATGTCTTAACTGCGGCGCATTGTGTTTATGACATAGATGCAAAGGATATTTTTGTAGTCATTGGGTTAAACCATATCGACTCAAAATTAAATGCTCAGTTTTCATCGGGCATAGATGAGGTGATTCTACACGAAGATTTTACTAATGCAATGAGCATGGCTGATCTTATTCTTACTACCAATGATATCGCCCTTCTCCACCTTTCGAAAAAAGCCAAGGGTGTTCCCACGATATCAATTCCTAATCCTGATCGTAATGCTGATGGTAAGATAGATCCAGAAGAGTACCCCGAAAGGGTATTTGAAGGAAACTCTGGCACCATAATAGGATATGGCTCTACTGAAAATAAAGATATTTCATATGATCTTTTGAAAGGAACTGTCTACATACAAAAAAATGGGGAATGGGCCCAAGATAAATTCGGTCTAACTTCTAAAAAAAATGTTGGTACCTGCCGTGGAGATTCGGGTGGTCCTTTCATAATGATAATTAATAATAAACAACAAGTAATAGGTATTACCTCTTCAGGAGGCCCTAATTGCTCATTATATTCCCTCTATACATCTGTAGCACGTTACTCTGAATGGATTAATAAAAAAACAAAGATTGTTTATGAGGCTGGAATTAATTATGATGCTTACGGTCGTTTTAGATATTCACCTCAAACTTCGCAGAATTCGTTTTGTACGGACAATACTAATTATACAGAATGTTTTAAAAGGCTTGCATTCTGCTCTTGGAATTTTACTTGCGAAAAATGTGTCGGAAAAGATACGGTGGAAAAGGAGATGGAGGCGGCGTGTAAATAATTTATTTGACATGACCAGAAAAAAGGTATAGTATGAAATTATTATGAAAAACGCTCTTCAGTTACTTCTCATTCCTCTTTTTCTTTTTGTAGTATCTTTTGCCTATGGTGATGGACTTTCTTTGACAAAAATCGGGGCACTTGATGTAAATGGAAAATACTTTACCCATTGGTGGTATGAACCGACGAACTTGACCCTTGAAGGTACCGGGAGCAAAGGGGCAAATATAGATGTATATATTGATAATGGAGTAAAGACTATTAAAGCGTCGGTCGAGGATGGAAAATGGAAATATGTTCATGAGGGCCAACTTGAAAAGAAAGATCATAATGTGAAAGTGTCATCTGGCGAGCAGAACATTTCATTCATTCTGACAATCGGTGCGGGAAGTGTGCCTGAGGGAGAAGGAACAAAAGGTGGACTACCTGAAGCAGGAATTCTATTACCGCTCTTAGGAATCATAGGACTCGCCTCTTTTCTTATATATTATGGGTTTAGGGAGAGGGTTGTGTAGGAATTACCAAATCTTCTATGTTTATACCTTTTTGTACTATGTCTGTGAGTTCTTCAGTGGCATAATTGTAAAAATCCTCAACTGATAGTCCGGTTAGCTGATAAAATTCTCGATCGATTAATTCTTTATCCATACCATTGCTAGTCATCCAGTACTGACTAAATAGTATTGCAGTTCGAGGAGGGAAGTTATTTATGTTGACTTTGCCTAAATTAGTCACGCTATCAAAGTCTATCCATCCTTCTTGGAGTGCGCGTATAAAGGGATGAATTTTGGGTAGATGTCCTCCATTTAAAGTATGCTGATAACGAGTATGAGAATTTATGAGTCGATAATA
>CAYINK010000096.1:0-4573 GCA_964364765.1 uncultured Gammaproteobacteria bacterium | reverse complement strand
AAACTTGCCTCCTTCGGGCTTACGCCCGATGGTTTCAAGTAAAGTATTATGAATAATGCATAGTTGACAAAACTAAGGAGTAAGGTAGAATATAGTAATGAAAATATATTTCATGGCACCAATGAGGGGCAAGGTGACGAGTGAAGAGTATTTCAAAAAGATATATGACGCAATTGAAAAGCTCGGATATACCCTCTTGGATAAATATCTATTGAAAAATAGCATGGCTGATCATTATAAACGATTCGAAGAACGAGGTGATGAATATTATCATGAGTTTTACGAGAAAACGATTAGCTATATAAAACAGGCCGATATTAATATCTTTGAGTGCTCTTCTCCCAGCTTAGGACTTGGATACCAAATAGAAAAATCTCTCCAATTTAATAAACCCACTATTGTTTTATACCTTGAAGGACATGTCCCGCATTTTTTAGTTGGAGTTGATGAGGACAAGCTTGTCATTAAGGTTATTAACGAAAAAAATTTACTTGAAACCCTTACCTCTGCGATAAACGAAGCTCGAAATAAGGCCGATAAACGATTCAATTTTTTCATCAGCCCCGCACTTCTTACCTACCTAGAAAATGAAAGCCGCAATCAGAATATTACCAAGTCTACTTTTATCCGTAGCCTCATTCTCGAGCATAAGCGTAAAAATGCAAAAAAAAGTTGATTGAATCTTCTCTTTATGAAAACGTTAATCTTTATCCCAACTATCAGTTTAGCGTTGGTTGTTTATTAATAGTGTTTTTGATTATTCTTCTAATACAATCTTTGGCCCCCTACAACGCTCCCCTTTTAACCTACGAGGTTAAAAGTGGCCCGCTATGACAACCCAATAGCTAATCTAGAAGGGCTTTATTTATTCGTTTTAGGCTTTTTTGATAGTCTAAATTATCATCAACAAACTTTTTATATTTTTTTCGATCTTGTATTGAGATTTCCACAAGGCTATCCAAAATAGATTGGCTTGAAATAATATCTTTGTACGATGAGTATTTCCATTCCTCGGGAAAATCGACTAACCCTTTTGTGGTAGGATTCAAATGGATATATCTTGATACATGAAGTAATTGTTCATTTGATGTGATAGGGACCGCTCTGTATCTGCTTTGCCACAAGGGACCTTTTCGGTTATGTTTTAAATTAAAATAGCGAGTATAGCTATTTTCAATGTCACTTATATATTTTGAAATTAATTTTTCACTCGTTACTTTGAAGAGTAAGTGATAATGGTCCGGCATAATGCAGTAACTAAGTATTTTTATGAGAGCATCATTTTTTTGGAAAAGAATATTTTCATATTGATATTTATTCTTTTGTTTTAAAGCGACTGAGAAGCTTGTCCATACGGAATCATGATTATAGTAGTCTACGGTTTCAATAAAACGCTGTGCATTCCATGAACTTTGGAAAATGGAATAATTTGCAATACTTTTATTACACACGTGGTACATTTCGCCGTACTTGAATTTTTGCTTCATACCATTACTTTTTCATATCTCGTTTCTTTTGTCCAGGGACTATATGCTACAAAACACATCTTTTAGATTGTTATAGCAACCAAAAATTAACCGAAGCGGTTGGTTGGTGGCAGGGAGTTATGAAGCTATATTTTTGAGGCCCATATACGCGTCTTTGATGAGTTTTCCTTGCCAGTCAAAGGCGACCTCAAGATTTTTTGGCATCGCAAATTTGACTAGCTCCTGTGAGATGAGTCTCATGAGATGATAATAAAGCATGTCACTCTTCCCCGAAACCGTGTGGTACATCTTATGATCTCGGTTAATGAAGATGATGCCGCCCTCAACAAAACTTTCCTTTTCTTCTCCACCCAAATGTGCAAAGGATACCAGGAATTCTGCTCCTCCGATTTTCACTTTTTTTACAATTCTCCGCTCATCTTTCAATAACGTCTTTATCCGTCCTCGGAAACGCGGTTTTAGGTTCTTAATAGCTTCTTTCACGATATTTTTTAATTCTTTTTCTGGCTGTTCGAAAGTCATAGGTTCATGGTTCTTTTTTTGAGCAATTGCAGTTCCAATAACGGTATCGCCCGGATGCGGCTCGTTTTTCTTGGTGGCTTTTTTGGTAAAAAGCGGCAAATCTCCCATGATAAAAATATCACGATTTTTTTTCAGTGACTCACGGATCATGAGGAGCACATCTGAAAGCATCCGCTCAGCCTTGCTGTCCTGATAATGGGCGGCTGATTTTTCTATCTGTTTGATAACCCGCTTTAATTTTTTCTGCATAATGTGAAAAAATTCTTGGTACTGCGCAGTATCAGTGATAATATTGTTTCGGTCGGTCGTGATGGATAAAAAATCAGCCTGCACCTCACCGGTCAGTCGACGCGATCCCGTGTCATGACTTGACTCCATCCCAAATGTCTCCCTCTTAATCAAAACACCCCTTACCCGAATTCCTATCCCGTACAACTCTTTTGGAATGGATAAACTGGAAAGAATAATCTCTCCCTTTATCACCCCCTGTTTTGTTGATTCTTTTATATGAAACCGTTGACCAGGAATATATTTTGGTTGAAGTTTGAGGTCGTTAAGAAATATTGAAAAATTATTATCTGATAAGGGGAAGATAGATATGAGATAACGCTCGATATCAAATAAAGAAAGCGGTTTTTTAAGGGAAAATAAGGTTACCCTGATGCCATAATCTTTTTTGCGCTCATGTTCTATGATAGGCACCGACCAGTCTATCTGCTTTTCAAAATCAGCACGATCAAAGATCACGGTTGCGGAGTAATCACGTGAAGACGTAAATAGTTCAAACCTATCACAAAGTGATAAGACCGCGAACTTTCCGATACCAAATTCACCTATGCGTACTCTCTTATACAAAACACTGGTCGGATATTGTTTTTTGAGGGGAGAGCCAATGGTAAAATACTGCTCAAGCCCCGATCGGTTCATCCCCAATCCATTGTCTGTGACTGTCATATTGCGATCGTCAATCTTGATATCAACTCGAGTCGCGTCAGCATCATAAGCATTTGCAACAAGTTCACGTATGAGGTCTAGACTCTGACTGTATAATCGCTCACCAATTGAGGAAAGATGGGACTTGTCAAATCGGATGGATAGAGAAGAAACATTGTTATGATGAGCTATATTCATGTGTATTCATTATATCAAATCATTCCAAGTATACTATCTATATGTTATATAATCCCCAAAGTCTCCTTTTATCCACTTCAGCTCTCCTTTCAATCAAAAACAGTTTTATTCAGGAAATTCAAAAGGCACGTCTGGGAAAAGAAAGCAGTGTGTCTTTCTTGCCTCATACTATCCCCCAAACCTCTCCCCTCAAAGATGGGGAGATATTCCAAGTTATGACGATAGGAGGCTCTGTTTTTAAAACTGCTCTGGTGAAAAAACAGGGAAACACAACTATTGTCTTAAGTGAAGATGATGACGCTATACCTACTTTTAACTCTGATCAGATATTTATGGAGTTTATTATTAAACACCTTGACCCGAGCATAATGTATCTCAGTTTAAACCTTGCATATCCACTCGATCCAACTTTTCGAAACGGTTTACTTGATGGCATATTCATACGGGGTGAAAAAGAACATCAATTTAAGGGGCTTATTGGCAATAAAGTTGGTAAAACTATTGAAGAATTTGTTTTCGCTCGCTTAAAACAAACGATACACGTAACTGCTGCCAACGATACTGTTTGCTTGTTCTTGTCCGAAGCCACAACGCAAACTTGGAATACTACCGTCGCAGGTATTATTGGCACGGGGACCAATTATGCAATTGGTATAAATGGACAGATTGTAAACCTACAAAGTGGTAGTTTCAATAAGTTTTCTCAAACACCTTCCGGAAAGATAATCGACCAAGAATCTGCAAATCCTGGAAAAGGAATTACTGATAAGGAGATAGCCGGAGCATATCTTTTCAAACATTTCAACATTATTTCAAAAGTAAATAATCTTATTATCTCCTCTCTTTCATCAACTAAAGAGCTCTCTGAACTGGCGGAAAAGGACAGCGGTGAAGCGTCAAAACTTGCTCGAAATATTCTGGAGCGATCTGCTTCCCTTGCCGCATGTCAAATAGCTGGAATCACGGAGTTCTTAACTAGTTGCAACCAGTTAGAACTAGTTGAAACTAGTTATAACTATGTCATGGAAGGTGCCTTATTCTGGGATGCTTGGAATTACAAAGCTATGCTTGAAAAGTATTTGAGAATGTTTGGAGTAGATACATTAATTAAGTTTAGTCTCGTCCGTCATCACAGCATCCGCGGAGGAATCAAGCTTTTGTCAGGTCTTTCATAAACCATAAGTACGTCGCGATGGTCCATCCAAACCCTTTCATATTGCCGTAATATCCTGGTTCGACCTTTGTTTGAGTAGAGAAAGGATATTTTTCGGCAAACCCGCCCATGACCTCAAACTCTTTTTCAACATGAGTTATCCAATTCTGCTCATATTCCTTGGCTTCTTTTATAAAACCATAATTTTTCAGGCCCTCAACCGCAATCATCATAAGGGGCGGCCAACAGTTCGGATATTCCCATTGAAATTTCCATGGAC
>CAYINK010000095.1:0-4611 GCA_964364765.1 uncultured Gammaproteobacteria bacterium | reverse complement strand
GAGATCCCATGGATGGTGCAATTAACGCTGTACGTAATTCTATTACAGGAAATTTTATCGAAAAGCCACTCACAAAAGATATACCTATTGATGAGGTCATGAAATAAATGACTTCACATCAATTACAATTGTCAAAAAAAGAAATGTGGAAGACCACGATAAACGTTTCTAAAATTCACTCAAGTAATAATACTTATAACAAAGTTGCTGAAGATTGTGTGTTGGGAATTGATGTCCGATTTATTCCAGAGGACGCAAAGACAATCGTAAATCAAATAAAAAATCTTTTGCCAAAAGATGTGGAGTTGGAAGTTCTTGTAAATGAACCGGCACAGTTTACCCCTGAGTCAAATAAATATGTTGCGTTACTGAAAAATGCCTCAAAAGAAATAACCGGAAAGAGGGCTGTGATAATCGTGAAGCATGGAGGCTCTGATATCCGTCACTTTAACCGTGTTGGGTGTGAAGGAGTTGAGTATGGCCCCCATGGTCACGGCATCCATACCGATGACGAATGGGTTGATGTAAAAAGTCTTAAGGCCTATTATAAAATACTGAAAGAGTTTTTATTATCAGTCGATAAAATATGAGCACCCAAGTTCTTGATTTTACCAAACAACTCGTTGCGATTGAATCAATTGATACAAAAAAAGATAAACTGCAGGAGGTTATCGACGTGGCAGTGAAACAACTGGAAGGATACACCGTCGAACGATTCAATAAAAATGGGAGACCAAGTATCCTTGCATATTCGGGAAATAAGAGACCTGAAAAATTTAAAATCATATTAAACGCCCATCTTGATGTGGTTTCGGGAAAGCCTGAACAGTTTACACCCGTTGAGAAAGAAGGAAAATTATATGGTCGGGGAGTGAGTGATATGAAGGCGGGAGGCGCGGCTGAAATTCTAGTATTTAAAGATCTTGCAAAGACGCTTCCCTATCCCATTGCACTTCAGCTAGTAACCGATGAGGAAATCGGGGGGTATGACGGTACGCAACTTCAGATAAAACAAGGAGTTCACGCCGATTTTGTCATCGCGGGGGAACCAACAGACTATGGAATAAATAATAAGGCAAAAGGAATCGTCTGGATGAATGTGAAGACAAAAGGAGTTGCGGCCCATGGAGCATATCAGTGGCGGGGAGAAAGTGCAATTCTGAAGATGAAAAAAGCACTCGATGCAATTGAACGCGAGTTCCCCGCACTCACCAAGGAGGAATGGAGAACTACGGTGAATATCGCAAAACTGGATACAACCAATACTACTTATAATAAAGTTCCTGATAACTGCGAAATGAAGCTCGATATTCGCTTCATTCCCGAAGACTGGAAGACGATAAAGCAAAAAATAGAAAAAATGTTTGAGGGTATGGAGCTTGAGTTTCTTGAATTTGAACCCCCCCAGTTGACGGATGAAAATAACAGCTATGTAAAAGCGCTTCAAAAATCAACCGGAACAATAACTGGTACACCCGCAAAAATAATTGTGAAACATGGAGGATCTGATATCCGTCATTACAACGGCGTACATGAGGATGGAGTTACATTTGGTCCTATTGGGGCCGGTTTGCACAGCGATGATGAATGGGTAGATATAAAAAGCCTGGAGGAGTATTACCAGATCTTAAAAGATTTTCTGTTATCCCTCAAATAATTTAAGGAGCTTTTGTAGGAGATGGAGATATGCCAAAGAGTGAATCACGACATGACGCCTTCGTTTCGGTCCCTTTCAAAAAATATTCCGTCTTTCCAAAATAACAAATCTTCTCTGTTATATCTGTTGGCTTTTGAAACCACGTGTTACTTCCATATTTCGTCAACATCAGTTTCATCACCCGGTTCCAGATGGGGGCGGCTCCCGTGATACCTGAGGTCAGATACGGATTCATCGGGGTGTTATCATTATTCCCCACCCATACGGCAACTAAAAATTCTGGCGTGTATCCAATGGTCCAGTTGTCTTTTTTTTCATCAGTGGTCCCCGTCTTGACCGCGACCTTATATCCGGGGATTTCAAGTGCTGAATTGGTGCCAAAAGCCAACCTACGTGCAAAATTGTCAGAGAGAATATCGGAGATGATATAGGCAACTCCTACATCTATAACTTTCTTCTTTGTTGGATGGAGTTCGTATAACCCTCTTTCCTTGGTGTCCTGTATTTTTAATATGTTTGTGACATCTATTTTATTTCCTCCGTTTGCAAATACTCCAAACGCCGTTGCCATATCGGTCATACGAACTTCTCCACCCCCCAGGGTCAGGGAGAGTCCAAAACGTGAAGGATCAGTCCAGGTACTTATACCCAACTTAGTAGCATGTGACACAAATGGCTCAACACCAATGGCGTTCAATGTGCGGACTGCGGGAATGTTATATGAATTGGCCAGTGCAAAACGCAAAGGGACTCGCCCATGATATGTCCCATCATAATTAACAGGTTGGTACGGGCGGCTTCCGGGAATGGAAAAGGAAATGGGAGAATCATCAAGAATAGTCGCGGCTGTAAATCCCCTTTCAAGTGCAAGGGAATACATGAGAGGTTTTATCGAGCTTCCCGGTTGACGGAGAGCCGTCGTCACATTAAACGCGCCAGATGGTGCCGCAAAATAATCAACCGACCCAACCATGGCAATTATTTCCCCTGTTTTCGGTTTTGTTATCAGTATCGCCCCATTAGAAACGTTTAGATTCTTTATCTTCTCCAGCTCTTCCTTCAAGATTTTCTCCGCTTCATCTTGGACATCCAAATCAAGGCTGGTTACCACATTGAGCCCGCCCTCTTGAACCGTACGCTCTCCGAACATCTCCTCAAGGCTCGACTTGGTGTAAAATACGAAATGCGGTGCTTTGATGGATGTAGTAAGGGGAATAATTTCAACTTTTGAATTTTGACTTTTGACCTTTGAGTTTTCATCTATGTATCCCTGTTCTCTCATTTTTTTTAATACTTCATTCCGACGTTGTAAAGCAAGATCTGGATTTACATAGGGGGAATAAATGGAGGGTGACTGGGGTAACCCGGCAAGCAGTGCCGCCTCCTCAAGTCTTAATTCTTTTGCATGCTTTCCAAAATACGTTTTTGCCGCCTCTTCAATTCCATAGGATGAACCTCCATAGGGTACTTGATTTAAGTACATCTCCAGGATTTGTTCTTTGCTAAAAAGTTTTTCTGTCCATAGGGCAAGAACAATTTCTTTTATTTTCCGTTGAAAGGTCCGCTCGGGGGTCAAAAGAGAACTTTTTACTAATTGTTGGGTGATGGTTGAACCTCCCTGAAGAGATTTGGTAATCAAGGTTTCGCGGAGGGCACGCAGGACACCGCTTGATAAGGAAACACCGTTGTGTTTGAAAAAATCTTTGTCCTCAATTGCAATTGCCGCCTGTTTTATGTAGGCTGGCAACTCATTAACTTTTATGGGTGTCCTGTTTTCATCTCGGTATATTTCATAAAGTAATTTTCCGTTTCGATCATAAAGATGTGTTGATTGTGCAAAATTGACTTTTCCTATGCTTTTCGGGGAGGGAAGCTGAACAACAAATAAATATGCCAAATAGAGTGAGATCACTATTAAACAAATCAAAAAGCCAAGGATGGCAAAACGGAATTCACGGGAAAAAAGAGCAGTAAAAATTCGGTAAGGTAACAATATAATCCAAACGATAAAAGACACCAACTTTTGGATAACATGAAAGAAGAATATGACGAGAGTCTTTACGAGTGGCAAGATATATGCTCCCCATCGGGGAAGATGTATGAAAGGAAAAAGAACAATTTTCTGTGAGATTTCACCTATAGTGATGAACAAATTCACTATCAGATATATAAAATAAAAGAAAGAACGTAATAGTTGTCTTTGATATAAGCTAAACTTTGATTTCTCGCCTGGAGTCATGATCGATATTTTACCAGATATTATAGGCTAAATCAAAGGTAAATCTTTTCCCAGGAGCGTCTTGATAAGACCATCCTAACGAACTATCTCATGTGTGGCGTTAAGTCTGTGGTGTTTTTACAGGACTTAACACCATTGGTATCTGTATGACTGAATCCTTTTCTAGCCCAGCAGTACCTTTATTCATTTTTAGTTCAATCATCTTAATACCGTCCCTAAGATATGGACGTATACTAACTCCATACAACTTCAGAAACAATCTTTCACAAGATTTATAGTCTCTTTGTACCTCATTCATCGAGAAGTCTCTCCCATCAATACGAATATTTCCTCTTGACAGATGTTCTCCATAAAGTTCAATCTGGTGCTGACTTTTATCATTTCTCATAAAGTTGATTAAAGTTTCAGACGGTGGAATCGTTGCAAGTTTTAAAACCGCGCCGCCTCCGTACTTTATAATAATATAGTCCGATGCCATATGAGGAGGAGAATCCTCATTAACAGGCTTGGGGTATAACACAAACTCAAAATCAGGGTCATAATTTTCATGTCTATTTCTGCTTTCGGTTATTCTTAAATATCCATCTTTATAAGGAAAATTTGACTTACTAACTGGTCCAGCAATTACGTCGGAAACAACTCTATCTCCTTGGTTAATGATAGGATCAAAGTTCAGGGAGGTCATTAAAGCGTCATTGAATGTACCTGGTAAATT